>DFZB01000012.1 GCA_002382025.1 Patescibacteria group bacterium UBA4067
TCTAAAAAAATAGAACACGCTCGGACAACCCGAAAACGTGTTCTATACAGTTTAAATTTTTACCCGTTTGAAGAGGTATTTTTATCAACTAAGTGGAATCCCTTCCCTAAAAATACATATCCAAAAATCCCCACCAAAATCATAAAGTAAGGAGACGCTTGAACAATTAATTCAGCGGGAACAAATTGTTGAACAGCAAACGCTCCAACTGCAAGTATTGAGGGAACAAGAAACATTAAAAATTCTTTCATTTTTGATGTCAAGGATTGAAACCAAGCCCATCTTTCAAAACTCCAAGAAACAATTATAACTGCTCCACCGCCGATTACCCAAGTTAAAAATTGAGATAACGATCCAAATTCTTCCATTTTTTTCTCCTAATATATTCTAATAAATTTTATTTTATGTTTTCTAAAAGCCTTTTCGATTATTTGATTAATTTGACCAGAATCTAATTTATCAATTAAGGGATGCCAAAAATCTCTAGGCTTTCTCCATTTACCTTCACCAAAAAAATCACCACTTTTTCCTTCAATTACAATATATGCGATCATATCTCTTATGTCGTTTTGATACCAGAATCTACTTCCATGTTGAAATAAATCTTCATTCAAAACTAATCTTTCTGGCTGTTCTTTTATTTCACCAATAACTTTTTCACCTTTAATTTTAGCTTTTTCCTCTTCCCATAAATCTCTGAGACCACCATTGTCCCCTAGTCTCTCATAGAAAGTCGGAGAATAAGAATTATAAACTTTTTTATCAATATTTTTTTTTAATGATTCTAATATTTCATCGACAACCATATCCATTACGGATTTCATTTGATTTAGCATTATGGTTTTTAATACAGTTTCATTTTCAATTTTCACATAATACCATCCTAACTATTTTAGATCATTAAAATCCTCTTTATTTTTCCATTTGCGTTTTTGATCCTTAAATATTTCCAAAGAATCACAAACCCTACAATGTATATATTTTTTTGATGATATAACTCCATCAATATTTTCACTTATTAAAACTAAATATGTTTCTTTTGAATCGCAATCCGAACAAGGCTTTCCTAATTTTTTCAATGTTTTATTTTTATAAGATTTTATCATGTCTACTCTGATTTTTTAGGTCGACCTGGTTTTCTTTTTTCTTCTTTCTGATTTTCTGTTAATAATCCAGGTACTTGTTTATTCAAATCTTCTAATGAATTATTAAATCTATTTATAACATTTTTTAAATCTTCAACATTTAAGTCTTTGAAATTATCAATTAATTTTGCAAAAGAATTTCTAATAAAATCAACACTTTCATTTATGTTTTTTGATAATTCATTAAACCCATTCATTGCCTCGTTTAGAATTTCTTCAATGGCAGATAATGATAATTGATCTTTTTGAATGAGAGAAAGAATATCTTCCAAATGCATTCTAAAAAAATCATAGTTATCTATTCTATTTTTTATATCTTTCCAAACATATTTTTCAACAAGATTAGAATCAAAATCTTCTCCTATCTCTATGTTGGTTAAATCTTCAACGATATGGGACATTAAAACTTTTTCCGCTACAATAAACCCATCAGCAAAATGAGAATATTTATTTAAATTTTCTATATATTCTTTAATATATTTTATTTCTTTTTCATAGTCAATAAAAGTTTCAACAATTATTGTTTGTTTATAAAAAGAAAATTCTTTTGTTTCTGCTTCAGGAAAATTTATTTTTACCTTATTCATTATGCAAATCCTTATTTTATGTTATTTAAAAAAGCAAGTATAATCTCTTGATTTTCTACAATCCATTTTATAAAAGCCAATAATCCTGTTCCAATAATAGATACTATTGCACCAGGAATAAGTAAATGAGAATTTCTATCTAAAAAAGCCTTTAAGACATCTCTAAAATCTACCTTAAATTTTTTTTCAGAATTTTCAAATTTTGTCTTTAGTTCATTTGTCGTCTTAGATAAATCCTCTATTCTTGAAGATTGATTTTTTAATTCATAACTTATGGTTGTTAAAGTATCATCAATTCCCTCAATAACTCTTGTATTTTTGTTAAAAGCAATTTCAAATTTTTCTAATAATACTTCTGTAATAGAGCTTCGTTTATCTACATCTTGAATCCAGCCCTCCATCTTTTCAACCCTCTTTGCTAAATCGTTAATCTGTTGGCAAGGAACATCTGTCATATAATAACTCCTCCTGTAAAGATTTTATGGAAGATTTCGCCCCCATATTCTGAGAGAGATTTATTTCTCTCTCAGAATATATGAATTGTTTTTAATTATGCTGTGCCAACAGCCGTAAATGTATCAGTTAATGATCCACTTGTGGCATCATAATAAGTCGCAGTAAATAAAGCAGCGTCCCCAACTCCAACAGTGGCACAAGCAGAAACTATACCAGTTGCAGCACCAATGTTAAAAGTAATACATCCGCTTGTTCTAATCCAAGATGCAGAAGTAGTAATATTTGCATTTGCATAAGTTCCACCACGAATACCTAAAAGATTAGCTTGTTTAGATGCTGGCAAAGATGCTGTAGAAAAAGTTAAAACTGTAGGTGTAATAGCAATACTTGAAACAGCAATAGTAGAAGTAGAAACAGGAATCCATGCAACACGATAATAATAGTTTGGATCAGTTGTAGTAGAGGTAACCTCTAGCGCTTTACCATCAAGAGTTTCAGTAGAAACACCATTAGCTGTCATAGCCAAACTATAATTACCAGAAATCTGGAATCGTGGAACATGAATTTGAAGTCTCTCAACAATTCCTGTATTATCTTTTACTTCAGCTATTAAGATCAAATCTACGATACTTGGGGCTTCAGTTGTAGAACCAACAACATAATCAACAGTATCCGTATAAGTATAAATAGCAGTAACTTTTTGAGTTCCACCGCTAGAAACAGTAATAACTTTACCAACAGGAGTTACATTTTGAATTGTTCCATTTGGAAGTATAACACTCACATTTCCCAATGGAGTTTCACTTAAAGTACCATCATTGGCAACTAAAACAACGTCCTCTTGTTTCACACAAGTCAAAGCACCATTTACCACTGATGCTCCTGCATTTAAAGCCAAAATAGACTTTGAAAAAATAGCAGATTCAATTGAAAGTTCAACCATACGATCATGATAAAAACTATAAAGTAATGGATTTCCAATTCCACCACGAACATCTGTGTTCTGCATTGTGATATTAAAAGCAGAATTGATATTCGCTTTTCCTATAGCTACAGTTTCAAGAGTAGTTGGATTTCTCAATATTGCATCTGCAACACTAACTAAGAAATTATTTGCCATATTATTATCTCCTTTTTATTTTTCATTTTTTAAATTATTTTCTTTCATAAGTGGATGATTATTCATAAAGTCATCTTTACTTATTAAGATTGAATCATACCTTCCCTCTTGCCCAATATGAGACATATAATGTTTGACAATTTCTTTCCCTGTCTTTGACTTTATTTGTCCCGAAATCTCTAATGGGAATAAATTCTCATAATCAAGAAGTAACGCCAATCTCTGAAAACTTTTTTTAAATTGATAAATAGTTATATTTTTAATAGAATCATCACAAACTGGAATTCTAGATAATGCACAAAAAGTAAGCAATTGATCTTCAAAAGTGACTCCATCTATTTTCCTATTTATCCAATTTAATTTTTCTTCCAATGATGGATCAAAATCTTCTATATATCTTATAGAACTTCCATTTTGTCTCAATATTATTTCTCTCAAAACATTAAAATCTTCTTCATAAAATGAAACATTATTTATTTTTATACTTAAAAGAATAGAGTCAATTTCATTTTTAATAAAATCCAATTTTTGTATTTCTAGAGAAACTTTATCAGTTTTACAAATTTTTTTAAAAAAATTCTCTATATTATTTTGAACAACTAAAGAATCTTCTTTTGTTGCCAATGGAACATAATATAAAATATATTTTAAATAACTTAATTTAATTATTTCTTTTTCTTTTATATATTCTTTTGGATAACCAAAAATTTTATAAAAAAGTTTTTCTGTTAAAAAGTCACTCAATTTTATTGGATAAAATTCAATTCCTTTATATATTTGAGGAAACCCCCAAACATCGTTTTCCTCATTATNNATTCTAATACATAATTGCACATTGTCAATCCTTTGCCCTTATATGGAGGAATTCCAATATTGATAAATTTAGTTTCTCCACCTTGTCTATAATCAAAAAACAATGTTCCGACACCATCAATTTCTTTACCGTTTAATGTTTCTATTAATTGTTGTAAAATAACCATATCTCTTGTCGTATAATTAGACAACGTGTTTATCTTATAATGAGAATAAATTTCAAATCCGACTGTTATATAGCCAAAAACATGATTGGTAGGAACTCCTTTAACAACAGAAATTCTTAATTGGGTTGATTCAACTTGCCAGGAATCATCGTTTCCTGTGTCCATAAAAATTCTACAATCTGTTTGTGGTTTTATTCCATCAAATATTAAAGATCCTTTTTGAGCCTTTGTTAGATTTGGATGATTGGAATCTGATCTCCATACATTAGAATCATTATAATAAAGTAATTTGAATATAGCTTCATTATTTTCAATTAAATAAGAAATAATGTTATAAGAAATTAATGGAATAGATGAGTAAGTATTATAAGATTCTGTCATATTTTATTATATTTTCTCCTTTACTCTACTTCATATCTCAATCATCTCTGCTATCATCCGTGACCAAGTCCAAAGTACAAATGTGCTGTCAGTGTAGTTATGCAATTTCATAAAAACCATATCCGATAAATCTAATAGCTCCGGCACTAAAGTTAGATTTGTCAAATTTAGAAGCTTGAAAAACGCTTCCAGATGAATTACTATTTCCAAAACCAAGTTGTAGTACACCACTTAGTACAACACCTAGATTAAAAACAAAACCATAACCATTAAAAGCGGGATTTGGTGTAATCGGAGGGGAAAAATAAATAATTGAGATTGGAGTATCTCCTAATGTGCCAGCGGAATCAATTTTGAAAAAACACAAATTTCCGACTTTAGAATATTTTGCAGTGTGTGTTGTTATGCTGGTATATGTCATCGTTCCGTATTGTGTATAGTTAGGTGTCCAATTCTTCCACACACCACCAGTATCAGGTGCTCCATTTGCTACCATAGCATGAGAGTAATAGAAATCATTTATTGTTGCGTTAGCTACAGTATCCCCTGTAAGAGTAAGGATAGTATCGCTGGCATAAGATGCATTAGCCACCACAAAATATTTAACTGTTGTTTGAGTAAATTTTATTTTTGTTCCTATTGGAAAATAAGATGTAACATCTTTTCCAGATACAGTAATTGATGTTGCACTAGAATAAATCCAAGTATTAGAATCTAAAATCCAACCTGTTTGCAATTGAGATAAGGTAGTCATCAATGAAGGAAAACTTCTTGCGAATTCTGCATAACTATAATAGTTAGAAGAAATGGCAGTGTTAGCTAATGAGTATGTTCCTGCACCAAAAATCGTTACCGTTGTATCAGTAGAAAAAACAGATGAAACAACATTAAAATATTTAACTGTTGAATTCGTACATTTTATCTTTGTTCCTGTTGGAAACTTACTTGTAACATCTTTTCCTTCAATTTTAAAAGAATTTGCAGAAACGTACACCCAATCATCTTCATCTAAAACCCAACTATCTTGTATTTGTAAAAAAGTATCAATCATATTTGAAAATTGAGTTTCTGTTGGAACATCCCCTGTTTCAAAATAACTTTTTATTACACTTCCATCAACTATAGTCATTTGCAACTCCTAAATAAAAGATCAATTTTATTGTTTATTTTTTTATTTTTTTTGTTTGTTTTATTCATAATCACCTCTTAGGTATTAGTTACGATAATTTTTACAACATCATTTTCAAATGAACTATCTTTATTAGATTTAGGTTTAAGTAAAAAATTTGTAAAAACATTAATCATTTATGCAATCCCCTCTTTTTCTTTGATCATTGTTATTTTCATTTCTTCTCCTAATTCGTTGCAATTGTTTTTACTGTACCATTTCTAAATTTAACTTTTAAGTCGCCATCTACTTGGTCAACATATATTTGAGCATAACCAGTACGTGTTGATGGCTCTGCTACTGAATTTAGAGCAAAGTTTGCGCCGGTTGTAAAAGGAAAAAAGGAATAAATATCGCTATATTCTGTTCGTACCCATAATCGTATGTCTTTTCCAGATGCATTATCAAGCGCAGCCAAAATGACAGTTGAATGTGTCCACGGATCGCCAGTATTTTTCCAGTTCGTCACCCACGTTACACCTAGTCCTCCACCATAATCTGAATATATATTACCAATCAATCTATCTCCATCGGATGTGTCGTACCATCTGATTTTTCTATTATTCTCCGCCGTCCCCGAACCATAATAGTTCAAACCAGTTTCGTTTATTTTTATCGCCCCTGCGCCAGCCAATAAAGATCCATCCGTCCCAATTTCTACCTGCGGATTAGCTCCAGCGTTCCCATAAAACCCAAATTTACCACTAGACAAATCCCATAATATAGCAGCAGATCCACTAACATTCGAACCGAAGAGTATATCTCCAGTGTCTAAAGTAAAATTTCCCCAAGATTGAGAATCAGAAGAAGAGATAGCAAAAACTTCAGAATTCCCTCCTCCATATGTAAATATCCCATTTGTATTAATCAATACTTTTCCATTTCCAGCACTTAATTGCTTTGTAATTGCAGCGCCTTCATCAGAATCTAGTGTAATTACTGCATTCCCAATAGAATCATTTATTGTAAAATTTCCATTTGAAGATAAAGATAACCTTTCCACATTATTCAAATAGAATCCCATTCCTAATCCAGAAGTCTTCATATAATTCGTAGGATTTGACCAAATATACAAATTAGAACCATCCCAATCTAACATATTATATCTTGGATCGCCAATTCTAAATTTATAAATATCATTGTCTTTTCCCATCCATAAACCCTTTCCTACAGTATAGGAGGATGGTAAAGTAGAACCCATAGCAAATGAAGGATTATTTGGATCAAGACTTATTGTTTTTGCATTCTCATCATAAAGATTAATTGATAAATTATGAGCTTCAACTACACAACTACTGATCCTTAAAAACGAATTTGTATCTCTAAAACCATTACCAGCATAAAAACCAAATTCATTAGAAACATTAAAAATGCCTTTTAAATTACCCGTTCTCGTTCTAACAACTTCTCCAATTTGAGAACCACCCACAACAAATGTACTTCCAATTACCATATCACCAACAGCCAACTGAGTATCTTTTTGTGCAGGATGCCCTGTCCAATTTGTTATTTGTGTATATGGAGAATTTTCAGCCATTGCACCATCTATAGCATTAGATTCAATTATCCCGTTTCCAGCATATCCATAATCTAAAACTAAAACACCCTTTGGAACAACTGTTCCTGATGCACTTAAACCACCATTAGGGCTAGTCGAACGTATAAATTCATAGGTTTGAAATTTATCTATTGTGTCTGTTGAAATCCAATATACTTGTCCCCAACAATTTGTTATATTTAATGAACCAGAAACTCTATCGAATTCACGAACTCGAACAAAATCTCCATCTTCAAAAACTTTAAACGTATCAAACCCAAGAAAAGATTCAACAATCATACTTGCACTTGTCGAATAATCAGGAACAATAAAATCCACATATAAAGGAGCTACACTCTTACTGATAATTTGTCCCCCAGCCAAAGCCTGTTCCAAATCTGCGATAAATGTTTTAGCGTGCAATTCATCTGCATACAGATAACGAAAATCTCCAGAACCAGCATAATTAATGCCCCATCCAGTAGTCTGACTTGCATAATTATCTGATTGTAATCTTACTCCATTAGTTGCTCTAACTCTGGCTGTTCCACCAGGAGTTAAATCTAAATCAGAAGCAGGAGATAAAGTTAAAGAATCGGAAGTTGTAACAATAGATTGTGATCCAATAAAAGTTAAATCAGAATCTATTTCCAAATTATAATTAGGATTTCCCGATAAATTCACTCCTAATTTTTGAACAGTTATTCCACCTTCTGAATTTGTTTTCAATAAAGAAACATTAACTCCTGGATTTGAACTAGATTCAATTCCATGTGTATGATCCATAGGAGAAGGATAACTTGATACGCCCTGATAATTTACCGTAGAAGCCGATAAGTTTATTGGCGATCCACTAAAATTTACATCTAACTGAATATCGGGATAATTTCCCGTTACTTTTAAACTACTTCCAGATAGTTTATCTAAATCTAATTGTCTTGGA
>DFZB01000026.1 GCA_002382025.1 Patescibacteria group bacterium UBA4067
AAAAATCTCTAGGCTTTCTCCATTTTCCTTCACCAAAAAGATCACCACTTTTTCCTTCAATCACAATATACGCAATCATATCTCGTATATCATTTTGATACCAAAATCTACTTCCATGTTGAAATAAATCTTCGTTTAGAACTAATCTTTCTGACTTTTCTTTTACTTCACCAATAACTTTTCCGTTTTTAATTTTTGCTTTTTCTTCTTCCCACAAATCTCTAAGACCGCCGTTATCCCCCAATCTCTGATATCCATCTTTAGAAGGAGAAAAAGAATTATAAACTTTTTTATCAATATTTTTTTTTAATGATTCTAATATTTCATCGACAACCATATCCATTACCGATTTCATTTGATTTAGCATTATAGTTTTTAGTACAGTTTCATTTTTAATTTTCACATAATACCATCCTAACTATTTTAAATCATTAAAATCTTCTTTATTTTTCAATTTGTGCTTTTGATCTTTGAATATTTCCAAAGAATCGCAAACCCTACAATGTATACATTTTTTCGATGATATAACTCCGTCAACATTTTCACTTATTAAAACTAAATATGTTTCTTTTGAGTCACAATCTGAACAAGGCTTTCCTAATTTTTTCAATGTTTTGTTTTTATAAGATTTCATCGTGTCTACTCTAATTTTTTAGGTCTACCTGGTTTTCTTTTTTCTTCTTTTTGATTTTCTGTTAATAATCCAGGTACTCGTTTATTTAAATCCTCTAACGAATTATTAAATCCATTTATAACATTCTTTAAATCTTCAACATCCAAATCTTTAAAATTATCAATTAATTTTACAAAAGAATTTCTAATAATATCAACACTATCATTTATATTTTTTGATAATTCATTAAACTCATTCATTGCTTCGTTTAGAATTTCTTCAATAGCAGATAACGATAATTGATCTTTTTGAATAAGAGAAAGAATATCTTCCAAATGCATTCTAAAAACATCATAGTTATCTATTCTATTTTTTATGTCTCCCCAAACATATTTTTCAATAAGATTAGAATCAAAATCTTCTCCTATCTCTATGTTAGTTAAATCTTCAACAACATGGGACATCAGAACTTTTTCTGCTACAATAAACCCATCAGCAAAATGAGAATATTTATTTAAATTTTCTATGTATTCTTTAATATATTTTATTTCTTTTTCATAGTCAATAAAAGTTTCGACAATTATTGTTTGTTTATAAAAAGAAAATTCTTTTGTTTCTGCTTCAGGAAAATTTATTTTTACCTTATTCATTATATAAATCCTTATTTTATATTATTTAAAAAATCAGATATAATTTCTTGATTTTCTACAATCCATTTTATAAAAGCTAATAATCCTGTACCAATAGCTGTTATTATTGCTCCAGGAATAAACAAATGAGAATTTTTATCTAAAAAAGCCTTTAAGATATCTCTAAAATCTACCTTAAATTTTTTTTCAGAATTTTCAAATTTTGTTTTTAATTCGTTTGTTGTGCTAGATAAATCCTCTATTCTCGAAGATTGATTTTTTAATTCATAACTCATTTTAGTTAAAGTATCATCTATACCTTCAATAACGTTTGTATTTTTATTAAAAGCAATTTCAAACTTCTCTAACAAAACTTCTGTGATAGAGCTTCGTTTATCTACATCTTGAATCCAGCCCTCCATTTTTTCAACCCTCTTTGCTAAATCGTTAATTTGTTGGCAAGGAACATCTGTCATGTTAATAACTCCTCCTGTAAAAATTTTTATGGAAGATTTCACCCCCCATATTATGAGAGAGAAACAAATCTCTCTCATAATATATGAATTATTCTAATTACGCTGTGCCAACAGCAGTAAATGTATCTGTTAAAGATCCACTCGTAACATCATAATAAGTCGCAGTAAACAATGCAGCATCTCCGATTCCTACAGTAGCACAAGCGGAAACTATACCAGTTGCAGCACCAATATTAAATGTGGTACATCCACTTGTTCTAATCCAGGATGCAGACGTAGTAATATTAGCATTAGCATAAGTTCCACCACGTATACCTAAAAGATTAGCCTGTTTAGATTTTGGTAAATCTGCTGTACTAAAAGTTAAAACTGTAGGAGTAATAGCAATACTAGAAACAGCAATAGTGGAAGTAGAAACAGGAATCCACGCTACACGATAATAGTAATTAGGATCAGTTGTAGTAGAAGTAACCTCTAAGGCTTTACCATCAAGAGTTTCAGTAGAAACTCCATTGGCAGTCATAGCCAAACTATAATTACCGGAAATTTGGAATCTAGGAACGTGAATCTGAAGTCTTTCAACAAGACCTGTATTATCCTTAACTTCTGCAATCAAAATTAAATCTACAATGGTAGGAGCTTCAGTAGTAGAACCCACTACATAATCAACTGTATCGGTATAAGTATAAATTGCAGTAACTTTTTGAGTTCCACCACTAGAAACAGTAATTGTACTACCAACAGGGGTCACAGTTTGAATTGTTCCATTTGGAAGTACCACACTAACATTACCAAGAGGCGTTTCAGTTAAAGTTCCATCATTAGCAACTAAAACAATATCCTCTTGTTTAACACAAGTTAATGCACCATTTGTTACTGTCGCACCTGCATTTAAAGCCAAAATAGACTTTGAAAAAATAGCAGATTCAATTGAAAGTTCAACCATACGATCATGATAAAAACTATAAAGTAATGGATTTCCAATTCCACCACGAACATCTGTATTCTGCATTGTAATATTGAAAGCAGAATTAATGTTTGCTTTACCTATAGCTAAGG
>DFZB01000042.1:0-11045 GCA_002382025.1 Patescibacteria group bacterium UBA4067
TCAGCATCTTCAACTCCCACCCTAAAAGAAATAATTGTTCCGATGTTACCAAAAACACTTTCCTTTATTTTCGGTACTAACTGACCAATAAACTGATGAGAAACCGTTAAGCAAAGGCGGTATTTTCTTGCTTCTGATAAAATAGTGGAAATACTCTCTGTGGCAAAATTATGAAACTCATCAATATATAAATAAAAATCATTTCTTTTTTCTTCTTCAATATCTATTCTTGAAAAAGCAGCCATGGCTAATTTACTAGTAATAATTAATCCTAATAAAGCACTATTTTTTTCTCCTATTCTTCCTTTGCTTAAATTAACAAGAAATATTTTCTTTTCGTCAAGTATTTCTCTAAAATTAAAAGTGCTTTTAGTTTGTCCTAATATTGGTCTTAAAAAATCATTTTGAATAAAAGAGTCAAACTTAGAAGTAATATATGGTCCCATGTTTTTTAAAGAAGTCTCTCCTCCTACTTTTTCAGCTTGCTCTGTCCAAAACTCTTTAACCAAAGTATTTTTACATTTAGAAAGTAAATATTTTCTAAAACCATCATCCGTAAAAACTCTAGGCAACTCTAATAGTGTATAAGTTTCAGCTGGATCATCCATTAAAAGCATTAAAGCATTACGAGTATACTGTTCAAACATTGGCCCACCTGTTTGTCTTAAATCATAAAGCTTATCTAAAATACTTATTAATTCATTAACAATAAATGTTTTTTGTTCTGGAAAACGAGAATCATATTCAAGCATATTTAAACCAACTGCTCTTTTTAAGGAAGCGGGATCAAAAATTATCACATCACCAATTCTTTCTTTTGGAATTTTTTCTAAAATATCCTCTATTAAATCACCGTGTGGATCTATTATACCAACTCCTTCTTTAGATAATACGTCTTGCTCAATTAAATTAGATAAAAAAGAAGACTTGCCGGTTCCGGTTTGACCAATGATATAAACATGTCTTCTTCTATCTTCTTTTTTTATTCTTATTTCTTTTTTCTCTTCTCTGTATTGGTTGAACCCCAATAAAATTCCTTGCTTGGGGATATTAGCTGGTGGAGGAGATATTCTTGATTTCAAACCTTTAATGTTTGGTGTTTTTAAAAAAGGCGTTGGAAAATGAAAAAAACTAGTTAATTCCTCAACATTAAGTATATTATTCTGACGTGAATCAAATAAACGAAAACTATAATGATATAAAAAATCCTTTAATCTTGATTTATTTAATTTAATTACTGAAAAACTATTAAGTTTTGGTGAAGAAAACTGGTCAAAAGCATTAATAATTTGAGAAAAAACATCATTACTTTTTTGCTTGTCCTTAATAGAAACAACAACTCTAATATTTGTTTCAAAAATATCTTTGCTTGCTTTTTCTTCTAAACTCTTTAATAATTCTTCGTCTATTTTAACTTGTTTTTGTTCTTCTTTTTTTTCTTGAGTTTTAAAAACATTAAAAGAACTTGTTTCTGCTAGTGCTGAATTAAGGTTTTTTCCTTTGCTAACTTCGTTGATTATTGTTTTTGCTCTAGAATGCCACAAAGAAGAAGTATTTCTTAAAATTATTTGTATAACTGCTTCTTCTTTTTCTTCTAATTTAGTTAAAACATTGGTAATGATTGACAAAGAATCGGTTTCTAAATAATTATAAGTTTTTATTGGTAAATATGAAGATTTTCTTAGTTTTAAATAACCACAATTAATTTCTTCGTTTTCTCCAAAAATATTAAAATCATTACTTTTTTCTATTTGAGCGTCTGGAAAAATACTGTATATCTTTTTTTCAATAAATCCTTCGAATTCTTTGGGTGCTGAAACATAAAAACCTATTTCATTCTTTACTTTAGCAATTTCTAAACTAATCCAAGGTAAAACTCCTAAAAAAGACTGTTTTTTTAAAGAAACTAGACTACTATAAAAATCCTCCATTAATTTAATCCATTCTTTTTCGCTCTTACCCGCCTGCTTCAATTCTTCCTCTGTTTTAGGAGGAATTCTTATTGAAAATAAAGTAAAAGACACAGACTCTTTAATTCTTTTGCTTTCTAGTATTTTTAATATAAATATCCAAAATAAAAATACTAAAAATAATAAACCAGATAGCCCTATTATAATATAACCATATTCTTGAAAATCGAAAAACAAATTCATTAAATTATTATACCTAAATTATAAAACAAGAGCAAGAGGTAAAAAAAAGAAAGATACTTTTAATATCTTTCAAAAAACAAAATGAGTTTCCAAGCATCATGAATAGCTAGGGTTTTTCCTTTAATAAAATCTTTAACTGAATTAACATCGTTTGGAACAAATACTATTTCTTGATTTTCTTCGTCCATCACGATTTCATTTTTTAACTCTTCAACCGTACAAGGAAGATTGATTAATAAAGCAATTAATGGTTGTTTTGATTCTTGCTTACTATAAACAATTCCTAAAAATTCTGGTTTAATCCAGCTAAGAAAAACACCAGTTTCTTCAAAAAGCTCTCTTAAAACAGTAACAATCAGAGAATAATTCTTGATTAAACGATTAGACCTTTGGGTAAAAAAATAGTCAGTGTCTGGGTTAAAATATCCACCAGGAATTAAAGTTATTTTATTCTCATCAAAAGTGGTTTTACCTCTTTTGGCAAAAACAATACATCCTTTTGGATTTTCAAAAGTAGGTTTAGTTAATGCAATGGCTCCAAAGGAAATCGGTAGACAAGCTCCAAAATCAAGAAAATCTGGACTATTGATATCAAGCATATCTTTTCTTTTTTCTACTGTTCCAAAGAATTGAGAAAAATCACCCTTACGAAATACTATTTTAAGTACTTTATAGGGATATTCATAGATAGATATTACACTTCCCAGTGAATCATTAAAGTCATTAGGGTTTTCTTTAATATGATTAGCCCAAGCAATCTTAATGGATCTCTGTTTTTTATCAGAAATATCCATTTTTAATCTTTTTCTCAAAAGCTCTACACGATCAAAATCTTTTAAAAGAAGTTGACCCAAAGAAAGATAACTTTCTAGTCCAAGAATTTTAGCTGTTTCTTCGATGCTCATTATTCACCTCTAAATGATCTGTAATCAGACTATATAATAAATATTGACATGTCAACGGCTTAAAAATTCCTTTCTTTTGGTTTCAGGAAATTTTTCAATAGCATACCTTAACATTGTTCTTGGCATTTCTTTATAATATTTATTTAAAAATTGTATTTCGATATCAATATTTCTTTTTCCTATTTCTCTTAACATCCATCCCACTGCTTTATGAATTAAATCATGCTTATCTTTTAATAATATTTCTGATATTTTTAATGTATCTTTAAAATCATTTTGTCTAATAAAAGTAAATGTGGAAATAATGGCAATTCTTTTTTTCCATAAATCTTTAGACCTAGCAAAATCATAAAGAATTTCTCTGTCTTTATCTAATAAATATTCGCCAATAATTTTTGGGGCAGACAAATCAACCAAATCCCAATTATTAATTGTTTTGATGTTTTTTATATAAAAATTAAAACACTTTTCTTTATTTTCCGCATATTTAAAAATTAAAATAAATAAAGCAGTCATTCTATACTCATGAATTTTGCTTTTAATTAAAATACTCAAGTCATCAAAAGAAGCTTCTTTAAACATCTTAGCAATTAATCTTTGCTCCGGAACTTTTATTCCAATAAAAATATCTCCTTCTCCATACTCGCCTTTTCCTGTTTTAAAAAAACGAGCTAATAATTTAGCCTTTTCTTTGTCTGCTTTTTTATTTAATTCTTTTTTAATTTGTTCAATCATAATTTAAAATAAAAAGAAATAAGTCCTCCTATCAAACAAATTATTCCAAAAATAAAAGTAAAAAAAGAAAAATTAATCTTTCTCGCCCAATTTAGCACTATTTTTAATGAAATTATTCCAAAAATAAAACTAAATATTAAGGCCATCCAACCCTGAGAAATTAAAACAGGGTTTTTAATAAATAAATATAAAGAAGAGCCCATAACAACAGGAACAGAAATTAAATAGGATTGTTTAAGTATTATCTCTGGGTCTTTTTCTTTTAAAGAAAGACCGAAAATAGTAGAACCAGAACGAGAAACACCAGGAATAGCGGATAAACCTTGAAGAATTCCAACAATAATTGCAGAATAATTTTTATTTATTCTTATATTAATGTTTTTTCTTTGCATAAAAGAAGTAAAAAGCAAACCAAGTCCCATTAAAAATAGCAATCCAGAGCCCATAATCATGCTTCCCGCAGCCTGATAAATGAAATAACCAATACCTCCAGAAATAATTGTAACGATTATAAAAAATTTAAAAAAGTCTTTATCTTTTATTAATATTAAATCGATCCATTCTTTTTTAAAATAAACTAAAACAGCAAGCAGTGTTCCCAAATGAAGAAAGATAGCCAAATCTAAAGAATTTAAATCTTTAATTAAAAATTGAGACACCATAGCAACAACCCCTTCGCTTGAAATGGGAATCCATTCAAATACACCCTGTATTATGCCTAATAAAACATAGTCCCACATATTATTTCTCTATTCTAACAAAACGATATTTATTAAATTGATCTTTAAAAAATTCGTATTTAGAATAATTAATTTTAATAATTTCTTCTATTTCTTTTAATTGTTCTTCATCAAATTCCATGTAAATTATTCCCCTATCTTTTAAAAAGTTTTTTGCTTTTAATAAAAATTCTTTGATAATCTCTAATCCATCGCTTCCTGAAAACAAGGCCACATGTGGTTCAAACTCTTTAACATCTTCTCCCACCTCATCAATTCTATTTAAAGCAACGTATGGTGGATTAGCTAGAATAAAATCGTATTTTTTATTAATATTAGAAAAAATATCTGTTTTAATCAATGAATATCTTTTATCGCTAATTTTATTTAATTCTAAGTTAATTTTAATTTGTTCTAAAAATAAATCTTGTTTTTCTCCAAAATCACAACAAGTTCCATTAATATTTTTTAGAATAGTTATGCCAATACAACCTGAACCTGAAAACAAATCTAAACAAACCGCCTCTTCTGTTATTTCTTTAATCGCTAAAGAAACCCAGTATTCTGTTTCTTCTCTGGGAATAAAAGGTCTTTTGCTTAAATCAATCTTTGTTCCCAAAAAATATTTATAACCAAGATTGTAATCTTCTGGTAAATTCATTTTAGTAATAGAAAAACATAGCACAAGCAATACCAATTAAGGCTCCGATAGATATTTCAAATATACTATGACCCAGAACTTCTTTAAGTTTTGCTAAATCTTTTGTTTCTTCTAAATTAAGAGATTCTATAATTTTATTCAATGATTGAGCTTGCTTACCAGCTGCTCCCCTAATCACTCTTGCGTCATAAATAATAAAAAAAGCAAAAACAATTGCTAGGGCAAAAAAACCCGAATCAAAACCATAAATTAAACCCATTGAACAAGCCATTGCTGATACAGTAGCACTATGAGAAGAGGGAAATCCACCAGGAAGAGCATAAAGATTAAAATTAAACTTTTTTTGTTTAATTGTTAAAAAAATGGCTTTTATTGTTTGAGCAATAAACCAAGCTAAAACACTTGCGAATAAGGTTTGATTTGAAAACACGGAGATAATAAAATTGTTCATGTTTTAATATTAAATATTTTGCTTTTTTGTTTAGAGCCTTTTACTAAAATAACTTTGTTAACTGAAACATTAAAGTGTTTTGATAATAATTCTTTTATTCTTTTGTTTGCTTCTCCTCTTTCTGCTTTTTCTTTAATCTTAATTTCAAAAGAATCTTCTTTGTTTTTAATAATTTCTTCTTTTCTAGACCCTGGCTCTGATTTTACCTTAATGTACATTTAAGTAAAAGTTAAAAAATCTGGCTTTACTAAGAGCAAAACTCCAAGAATTAAAAGTAAAATACCAGAAATTAATTTAATAAATCCTAAATATTTTTGTGAAGATTGAGCAATACTTAGTGTCTTTACTGCAATTAAAAAAATTATTAGATCATCAAGCATATAGAAAAAGATATAAACAAGAAGATGTGAATAAAAAGAAGCTTTACTTAGTCCAAGGTCCACTAGTGTTTTTGTAAAAACAGCCGGAAAGCCCATTGAGCAAAAAAGTTCAATCATATTAACCCCAACAGCAATAACAGCTACGCTTAATAAACTTAAAAATAGTGGCACCTCTGCTCTTGTCACCTTTTCCATTTTTAAGAAAAGTTTTTTCTGAAATTGAGAAATAAAATCTTTCTTTACTTCAGTTTCACATAATTTACAAATTACCCCAGAATAATATTCTTTTAAAATAGTAATTGCAAAGAAAATAACAAAAATTCCAACAATGGTTGTAATAAATTTAAAATAAGCTAAAGCTAAAAATAAATTAAACCAAGCAGCAATAAAAAAGAAATAAACAAGCCCAGAAACAAAAATAAATGTTCCGCCAATCAATATTAATCTTTTTTTAACCCCTGAAGCAATTAATGCTGCTAAAAGAAAAAGCAAAGCAGTCATGGCACAGGGATTAAAACCATCCAATACTCCTAAAATTACTGCTAAAACCAAAGGAGAATATCCCAAAACATCAATTTCTCCAATAAAAGGAATATTAATCTTTCTTTTGTCGTCAATAATAACGGTTTTATCTTCTATGTTTCCATTTTCTTCTGGTAAAATAATTTCAATATCTTTTTTATTTTCAATCATTTGAACAATATAAGACTCTATTTTCGGTCCAGTATTTGTTCTTTCAAATCCAACAACATATATTCCTTTTTCAAAAAAGGTAATTGGCACCAACCCCCAAACATTTTCAGGAACATTGTATTCTTTATATTTATTAGCCATTAATCCAGCATTTTTTGATTCAGCCGCAGAATAAAGGTTAATTTTTAACTCTGGATATTTTATTTTAATTTCATTTAAAAAATCTATTTCTTCGTGACAATGAGAACAAGTAGGCAAATAAAACAAATCAATCTCAACAACTTGAGTTTGAGCAGAAATAATATTTCCAAAAAATATTGCCCATAAAAAAATGGAAAATATTATAAATTTTGATAAAATCTTCATTTTATTTCTAATAATTCTACCTCAAAAATTAATGTAGCATTAGGAGGAATAACCCCACCACTACCAGTACTTCCGTAACCAAGTTCAGGAGGAATGGTTAATTTTCTTTTTTCCCCTACTTTCATTCCAATAATACCCTGTTCCCATCCTTGAATAACATATCCTTGTCCTATTTGAAATTCAAATGGTTCACCTCTATCCACGCTAGAATCAAATTTAGTTCCATTCTCTAAATATCCTGTATAATGAACACTAATAAAGTCCCCTTTTTTAACTTCTTGTCCTTGTCCTTGTTCCATGGTTTCTATTTTTAATTCTGGTTTTATTTTATTGTCTTCTTTTGTTTCAACCAAATCATAAACAGAGGCTGTATTTGTCTCTGAACCCAAATTAAGTAAAAACCAAAAAAAGACACAAACCAAAAGAAAAAAAATTATTAAAATAATTATCTCTAACTTACTCATACTATTTTATCTTAAAACTAATATTAACTGTTACTTCAATTTTATTCTCTCCTGAAGCTATTGATGATTCAGCAGAACCCATTCCAAGATCTGAAGATGATGCTGCTTTTAAATAATCAAAAGGAATGTATGTGCTTTCTGTAAAACTAACAATGTCTCCTAGTTTTACTCCTAAAGTTTGTGCTGTTTTATAAGCTTCATTTTTAGCATCAATAATAGCCTTTGTTCTAGCTTGAGTTTTAAATATGTCTTCATTTTCAACAATAAAATTTAAATCACCTACTTCATTTGCTCCAGCACTAACACTGCTTTCAATTATATTACTCACCTTTTCAATATCTCTTATTCTTACTTCTATTGTTTGTCTTGCTTCATAACCAACCAAAACTCTTGTTCCTGTTGAATAAATATCAATAGAATTTTTGCGCCATTCATACAAAGGATAAACATTAAAATATATTGTTTTAATATCGCTTTCGCCCACTCCCTGAGACTTTAATGTCTCAATAACTGAATTTGATTTTTGAGAATTATTCTTTAAAGCATCTCCCACCTTTTTTTCTTCAGTTATTATTGAAAAAGAAACTTTTACTAAATTTGGCGTAGTATATACTGTTCCCTTTTTAGTAACAGTAATTATATTATTTTCTTTACCAATAGAATTTGACTGTTTCATTTTTTCATTTGTTGCAGCCAAATAATAACCAGTAAGAACAACTAGCAAAGCAATAAAAACAATTCCTATTATTTTACAAATTAATCCGCAATTTTTTATTTCTTTAACCATATTTTTATTTTTTATTTTTTGATATTAAATTAACAAGAACAGAAGCACCAAACAAAACTATTATTATTAGAATTATTTTCTTTAAAGTTTCAATGGTTTCATTGGTATTTGAAAAACCAGAAAGAGTCCAAATAATGGCTGTTATTGAAACAACGGCAACAATAATTACTAAAAATAAATTGATAATTTTTTTCATAAATAATTATACATATTATTAATTTTTATGACCTTTATGTTATTTTTGAACCATTCTTAATTTCCCTTTCAGGAACAAGAACAGATAAATTGTTTTCATCTTTTACTGCTAATATCATTCCTTGACTCTCTATATTAAACATGATTCTTGGTTCAAGATTGACAATAACAACAACATTTTTATTAATCAATTCTTCGGGAGAATAATAACCAGCAATACCTGCAACAATTGTTCTTTTCTCTTCTCCTAACTCAACCTCTATTTTTAATAATTTTTCAGACTCTTCTATCTTTGAAACAGAAATAATTTTCGCTATTCTTAAATCTATTTTTTTAAAATCTTCGAAGCTAATCATATAATATTATTTTGATTTCCACAAGCCATGAATATTGCAATATATTCTAATTAAAAAATCATTATTATTAATTACAAATAATGCCTCTGGTTTATTTCCTGGTTTTAATAATTTCCTAAAACATGCATTTTCACACAATATTTCAATCCACTCGATATAATGATTTTCTTCCATTGGATGTAAAACCTCTCCAACTCTGACGATTACCTTGTCTCCCTCTCTATTAATAATTGGAACATGCTTTTCTTTTCCTTCGTCAATTGTTTTTTCTTCTAATAATTCCATTAATTCTCCGCAACAAACTAATTGTCCTTGGCCAACATGTAAAATCTCGACAATATTGCCACAAATATTACATTTATATACTTGATTTAATTCGGTCATATTATTTTAATAATAACACTTAATTTTGAAAAAGAAAAGTTATTTTCCACTTTTTATTTCAATCACATCTCCGTCTTGAACAACATATTCTTTTCCCTCGGTTCTTATCATTCCTTTTTCTCTTGCTTTAGAAAACCCGCCACAATCAATTAAATCTTTCCAATTTATAACTTCTGCCCGAATAAAAAACTCTTCGAAATCACTATGAATTGCTCCTCCTGCTTGAGGAGCTTTATCTCCCTTTTTAATTGTCCAAGCTCTTGTTTCATCAAGACCAGTAGTTAAAAAAGTAATCAAATTAAGAATTTCATAACTTTTTTTAATTAACTCATTAAGTTTTAATTCCTCATTAACTCCCAAATCAATCTTTTCTTCAGCGCTTAATTCAGCTATATCAGACTCTTCTAAAACATCCATTGAGATATAATTATCAAAAAAATCCTTAAATTGATCAACATCTTGCTGTTTACCATTTAAAAGATATATTCTTGGTTTAAAAGAAAGCAATTGATATGATTTAATAATTTTCACTTCTTCTTCTGTCCAAGAAAATGAATAAATAGGGTCTCCTTTTTTAAGTAATTCGTATGTTTTTTTAAGCGTTTCCATTTCTTTGACTGCTTTTTTATCTCCTGATTTAACTTCTTTTTCTAAAGAATTAATTCTTTTTTCAACTGTTTCAATGTCTTTTAAGATTAATTCCATATCAAGAATTTCTTTGTCCTTAAAAGGATTAATGTCAGAACGAACATTAATAATATCGTCTTTTTTAAAACATCTTAAAACATATACAATAGCGTCAACTTCTCTTATATTTGCTAAAAATTTATTCCCCAGTCCCTCTCCTTTGCTTGCTCCTTCAACTAATCCAGCAATATCAACAAATTCAATGGTTGTATATATTTTTTTTTGAGAATTATTTAATTGTGCCAACAACTCAACTCTTTCGTCTGGAACAGCAACCACTCCAATGTTGGGATCTATAGTACAAAAAGGATAATTAGCTTTATCTACTTGTTTTTGAGTTATAGCTTGAAATAACGTTGATTTTCCTACGTTGGGAAGGCCAACAATACCTATTTTTAATGACATAGTGCTTGAGCTTCTTTCTTTATTTTTTCTAATTGACTTATAGGTATATTAACTTTTTTTGAAAATTTTTCAATGTCTATCAATAAAATATCTTTTATGGTTATTATTTCATTAGAAAAAAAAGCATTAATAAAACTTTGTTTAAATGAGGGCAAAATAGTGATAGGATAGAGATTTTTATTCTCAATTAAATATTCTAGTCCGTTATTTTCAGGATGATTCCATCCTAATAATTCTACTCCCTGACAATTTGCATATTTTATTGCCTTGGTTGTAAATTTAGCATTAGTAATAATTATTGGTTTAATTTCTTCTTTAAAATAATTTCCATTTTTAATATCAAAAAATGTTGCGTAAGATTTTAAACAAACTCCCACATCAATTCTTTCTCCTTGTTTGTTCCTATACTTACATTCTCCAATTAAAATATTGTTATTTTTTTCAATCAAAACATCAATTTCATAATCGATACATTTTCCATTAATCCATCTATTGGTTTTAACAATATAATTATTTTCTCTAAATAAACATCCTATATATTTTTCAAATATGAAACCCTCTGGTCCAAGCATTCTAATTCCTTCTTTTAAACTAAACCTAATTGATGTTTCAATGTTTTCTTTTTTTAGTTTCTTTTTAATGTTTTTAAAAATTTCTTTTGTAGAAATATCAGGATAAACAATTAATTCGATTTCTTTACTAAT
>DFZB01000042.1:11063-13189 GCA_002382025.1 Patescibacteria group bacterium UBA4067
TCTTCAATGTTTTTCTTTATTTTTTTATAATTACTTTCTATTCTCTTAACCTTAATCGCCATTCCTAAAACCCCTAGTCCTATAAAAAACAGCATTGTTCCTAGAACATATACAATAAAAACCAATGTTTCATTGGGCCAAATAAAAAAGATTAAACTAAAAATAATTAAAAGAATTCCAATAATAAAGATACTAATCCAGTTACCACTAAGATCTTTAACATAATTATCAATTATTGAAACAATAAAAAAGTCTTTTTTTTGCATATATTTTTATATTATTTATTAATAAAACACTTTCGACACACCGGCATATAAACATATTTGCCGTCATCAGGAATAATAGACGACAATCCGCTTAAAATTGGTTTATTATTTTTTAATATTTGCGTATAAACTGCTTCTGGTTTTTTACATAATTCACAAACAGCTTTTTTATATTTAACTTTTTTAGGACCCATTTCAAATAGTCTTTTTATTATAGGAAACATTTTTCCCCTATAATCAAGATCTAGTCCAGAAACAATTATTTTTCTATTTTGTTTCAACAAAACATTAATTGTTTCCACGTCTCTTTCTGAAAACATGTGAATTTCATCGATTCCTATTATCTTCTCTTTTTTATTTAAAATTTCTTTTAAAGATTTTATCTTTTTTGCTTTTATTGAAATTCCATTTCTTGACCAAACATTTTCATTCCTTTTGTTTTTAACTGGTTGATATAAACCAAACTTAATGTTTGTATAATTCAATGGCAGAAAATAATTAATAAGCTCAAAAGATTTTCCACTCTTCATCGGCCCTAAAATTAAAAATAGTTCCATTTTTATCTATTGTCTCCGCTACCATGAAGCTCATTTCTCTCCATGCGAGACTTAAGTTTTTCTAAGTTTTTTAAAGCCACTTCTTCCATTGATAATCCTAATTCAAAAGAAAGATTAGCAATATACCACAATACATCTCCTATTTCTTTAGTTAATTCTTGTTTCTTTTCTTCGCTTACTTCTCCATTATTATCTCTTAAAACTTTTTTAATTTTTTCTGCTACTTCTCCTGCTTCTCCAACTAATCCAAGTGTTGGATAAATAAAGTTATTACCCAAATTAGGATAAACAGCTGTTTTTCTTGCTTCTTCTTGATATTCTTTAAAAGTCATATTTTTTATTTTTATTTATTATTTTTAAAACTAAAATTGCTAATACCCCTCCTGCTAAAGCAGTAAAAAATTGTGGATAACTAAACATTATTGCTGCTTTCTTTGCCAAAGAGCTATTAATCATATTAATTGCTATCGAACTAGTCGAAAACAAGAATAAAAACTTAAACAAAGCTGATAAAATAACTCCTTTGTATAAATTATTTTTTAAATAATCAAAACTCAAAACCAAAACCATATTACTTAAAATAATAAAAGGAATAATCGGTGCTAAAGCAAAATTAAGTATTCCCGTAAACAAAGAAATAATACTTGGAAAAACACACAAACCCAATGCAGTGTTTCTTCCCAATAAAACAACGGAAGTAAATAAAACAAAATTAACAATCGGCCCAGTAATCATTTGATTTTTAAGAAGTGGGGCAAAAATTAAAACACTCATTAAGATAAAAACTTTTGTTAAAAACAATGCATTGATTTTATTTGCTATTTTTATTTGTTCCATATTTTTTTATTATTTTAATATCTTCTTTTTTCTTTTTAAAATATTTTGTATGACAAATATCGTGAATTGTTTTTTTGTCATTAAAAAATTCTCTATACAATGTTTGAACTACTGGATTGTCATCAGCCAAACGAATTTCTTTTTTATCGTCAATATTGTATAAGGCCTCGGCTCTTTTAGCTCTAATTTCCTTATCAACAGGAACTGGTTGTCCACCACCACCAATACAACCACCAGGACAAGCCATTATTTCAACATAATCATAAATTCTTGGATTTTTCTTTAATTTTTCTAAAATATTTTTTGCGTTGCCCAGTCCATTAACAACTGCTATTTTTAAAGAAACATCTCCTATTTTAACAACTGCTTCTTTTATTTCCTCCATGCCTCTAACTTTTTCAAAAACTATTTTTGCCTCTTTGTTTCCAGTTAATTTTCTTATTGCTGTTCTTAATGCTGACTCAGT
>DFZB01000029.1 GCA_002382025.1 Patescibacteria group bacterium UBA4067
AGAAAGGAGAAAAAATTCTTGATATTGGTTCTGGTTCTGGTTGGACAACTGCTCTTTTGGCTAATGCAGTTGGAGAAAAAGGAATGGTTTTTGGAGTAGAAAGAATTCCAGAATTAGTTTTAATGGGTAGAAAAAATATTGCTAAATATAATTTTAATAATGTTAAAATTCTTGAAGCAAGAAAAACAATAGGACTTGAAGAAGAATCCCCTTTTGATAAAATACTTGTTTCTGCTTCAGCTAAAGAAATCCCTCAAGAATTAATTAAACAGCTTAAATTAAAAGGAATCATGGTGATTCCAGTAGAAAATGATATTTTAAAAATAGAAAAAATATCAGAAAGAGATATTAAGATAGAAAAATACAGTGGCTTTGTGTTTGTTCCCCTTTTATGATTTTTTAAAACTCCCAGGAAGCTCACAAAAATTTGAAGAAAATTCTTCTTTGAAAGAAACATAAGGACGATTTTTAGTTCTACTTGCTCCGTGAAAATCTATTAAATCAACACTTTCAAAAGCTTTTTCAAAAAGATTATAGTGCATGGCATGGCCAATTCTGTTCTTTTTCCCTTCTTCTGTTTGGGCAGTAAACATAACCATGAATATTTTTTTAGAACAAGATTGAAAAATGTATCCAAAAACAAAACCAATCATTTTATTTTCTTTATAGCAGAGAGAAATTAAAGAACTTTCTAGCATTTTTTTAAAAACATCAATATTTTTAGGGTTGAAATTTATTCTTTTACTTGAAATTAAATATATATTGTATAATTCTTTTAATTCTTCTTCGGTTAATTTTTCTTTAATTATTATATTAGATACACGATTTCCGTGATTAATTTTATTCCTTATTCTGCTATTTATTTTAAAATCACTTTTATTAATAATAATTGTTTCTTCGTCTTGATGAACATAAGGAATATTTTTAAACCCTTTGTTTTTAAGCATATCAATTATTTCTTTTTTTGTTTTTTCACAATAAATCATTGGTAGGTCTATTGTTACTTTTCCTATTTTATCAACATGATTAAGAAAGCTTATAAAGCCCTCTTTTGTTTCGCAATTAGGACCAAAAGGAATATAAGTATGTTTACGAAATAATTTTTTAGATAACTGATAACGATAATAAAAACCAGTTCCTTTGTAGAATTGATAACCAAATTCTTGAAATTGAATTGGATCAAACAAGTAATAATCTTTTTCCATTAATTATAAGATATTCTATTTATAAAACAGTGTCAATAAATCAGTTGACATTTTTTAAATTAAATGGTCTAATCAAATTAGTACATAAGGGAGGTAAACAATGGGATGCTTAAGATGGAAAATGACAATCGATGATTGGAAAAAAGAAATTTCAAAAAACTCCAAAGCTTTAAAAACCTGTCAAGAAATAATTGACAAATCTAAAAATTTAAACATAGAGGAAACAGAGATACTTGACTTTCTCGATGAATCAGAAATTTACGGAGATCTAGTAATAGATTTCTGGCAAATTTGTGAAAAGAATCCCGAAAAAGTAATGCTTTTAATTTTCGGAATGAAAAAATTTTATGACCCCAAAAACTTAACAATCTTTATTTCGAAAAAAGATTATTCTTTTTTCGAAGCCATATTTAATTTTTCTTCAAGAAAGATGAAAGCATAGAGCCAAAAGGCTCCTTTTTTTTGTATAAAAAATAGGTAATACAATTAATATTACCCATATAAGATTTTTGGATTAAGATCTCCAAAACTTGTTTGTTTTGGAAACTCTCTAAAGAGTTTCATTCCTGGATCATAGGCTGCTGAATGGAAGAGAATAGCCCTGTTGTTTTTGTTTTCTGTAAGCCAGGATTTTACTGGATAGTAGTCTTGTTCATTGTAGACTCTGACTGCTATTACGCGAGCACCTTGGTCTTGAGCTTTTTCTACAACTTTGTAGGTCTCTCCTACATTAGCGTAAACTTCTGTTACGTTAAGTTCTAGGCCAAAGACTTTTTGAAGGGCATCAAAGTACCTTTTAGGTGTATCGCAGTATTGATTTGGATAACCTTCTTCAGTATACTGAACAATTATTCTTTCGTTAAGAAGAATTATTACTGGTTGGTTACCAATGACTGCGCCGTAATTTGTTTTTCTAATTGGTGCACTTCCAATGATTTCAGTTTCTATACCAAACTCATTTTTGTAGTTCATGAGTTTGTTAGTGAACCGGTCACAAGGTGCATAGCAGTTCATCCCATTTTTAGCAATCCACAAGGCTGTTTCAGCTTTAGATGGTGTGTCCATGCAGGCAATGACTACATTGATATTATCTTTGTTTTCATATGCCTTACCTGCAACAGCATTAAAACCATGCGTGTCATGAATTGTTACTGTTGCTTTGTTTTCCGAAAACATAGATGTTGGATAATTGACTTTGTCTGAAAGTATTGGGAAAACATAATCTTGTCCATTAGACGCATAATACTGTCCATCTTCTTTTAAGATGGCATGGCTGGGCGTCAAAGGAAGAACTGAAGCTCCTGCCCAATCCATCATTTCTCTTACTCTTGCTCCTTCCATGTAAGGAATTATTTGTGAAGAGTCTTGAGGAATTCTGTTTGGCGGGACTTTAGTGTCAAAAGCAGAATCAGTCCAAAGGTAATCTCTTATGACTCTGTCCACCTGGGTTCCAATTACTGGATTGTCTTCAGTTTTGAGCTCTATTTTTGAAGCTCCAATGATCATTTTCGGAGAATCATTTTCAGAGATGTTTTCTCCAAATAAATCAGTGCATCCGCACATCAAAGTGCATATTGCCACACAGGCAACAAGTGTTAGTACCATTTTTATTCTCATTATCAATCTCCTTTTTTAAAGGTTCTTCGTCAATTTAGACGATGCTGATATAATAACATATATTGAATATTTATCAAGATATAAAAGAAGATCCTTTTAATGAATCTCGTAAGTATTTTATGCAACACATAATTTTCTTTAATTATAGTATTTTGCAATAAATGTTTGTTGCGGGACTAGGATTCGAACCTAGAATCTTCTGGGTCAAAGCCAGATGTCCTACCGTTAGACGATCCCGCAATGTTTATTCCTCCATTGATTCAAGCAGAGCCAATTCTAATGGTAATTGCTGAATAGAAGAATATTTTGTTTTATTCTCTGCTTCTAAAAGTAAATCTAGGGTTTTTCTTAATGTTTTTTCATTAAACTCTTCTGACTGTTTTTTTGCCAATTCTTTTATCTCTTTTGTCTCTCCGGGTAAAATTGTATTAATCAATTCTGAGTTAATCTTTAATAACATTAATTTTCTTAAATAGTCAACAATGGTTTTAATTAATTCTTGTATATCAACTCCTTTTTCAATATTGTCATTTATAAACTTCAGAGCCAATGCTTTGTCTTTTTTAATTAATATATCTGCTAATTCTCTTGCTAAGCTATTGTCTGCTAANNTCAGAAGAAGCAACAATTAAAGATAGTGCTTCTTTTTCAATATCAATATTTTCATTTTTACAAATCCATTCAAGTTTTTTAACCATTTCTTCAAAAGAAAGTTTGTAAAATTCAAATCTTTGACATCTTGAAGCAATGGTGGGAATCATTTTATGTGCTTCAGTGGTAGCCAAGATAAACACAGCATAAGCAGGTGGCTCTTCTAATATTTTTAAAAGTGCATTAGCAGCTTCTTTGGATAATTGATGAGCTTCATCTAAAATTAAAACCTTGTATTTAAGAAATGTTGGAGAAAACCTTATTCCCTCTTTTATGCTTCTTATTTCATCAATTCCCCTGTTTGAAGCAGCATCAATTTCAATCAAATCAATTGCTCTACCACTATTAATTTCAAGGCAAGATTTACATTTATTACATGGTTCTGATCCTTTTCTGTTTTCACAATTAATTGCTTTAGCAAATATTCTAGCTAGTGTTGTTTTTCCAGTTCCGCGATGACCTGAGAATAAATAAGCATGAGAAATATTTCCTGAATCAATTTCATTGCTTATTGTTTTAACAACATGTTCTTGGCCAAAGAATTCTTTAAAATTTTGTGGTCTATATTTTCTATATAATACTAGGTTTTGCATATTTTTGTATTATACTATTTTTATAATAAAAAGCAAATAAAAAATGGGCTTAAATTGCCCACTAAAGAATTTTGTTTTTCGGGATTTTCTTTTCTAAAATCAACCATTGTTTCTTCGCCCTCTTTGTGGGCGTTCAAAACAAGCAAAACAATACCACCTATTATTATCAAAATAATAAGTAACAGTACAAATATTTTAAATAGCCGCATGAATAAACAATACAATATAATTTTATTTTTGTCAATAAAAAAAGAGCCGAAGCTCAATATATGGGGGGGCGTGCATTGGACAGGAGAACCCGATGGACATATTATCGCTTTAAAGGTGCGATACTTATATTTTACATAATAATCTAATTTTGTCAAGTTGACAAATAAAATTAAGATGGTGTATATTATACATATGAAATTAAACAAAATTAATTTTTGTTGCAACTGTTGTTGTAAGCTAAGAGATTAGTTTTGTTTTTGTGTGATAATAAAATCTAATAAACTAATCTCTTTAATTAATAAAGAGATTTTTAATTTAATTTTATGAATACAATACTTGATTATATAGGTAATACTCCCCTGGTTCAGGTAGAAGATAATATTTTTGCCAAAATAGAAGGATTTAATCCCGGAGGATCAATTAAAGATAGGATTGCTTTAAACATGATTCTTGAAGCTGAAAAAAAAGGAATTCTTAAAAAGGGAGATATTATTGTTGAGCCAACTAGTGGAAATACTGGAGTGGCATTATCCATGGTCGGAGCAATGAGGGGTTATAAAGTAAGTTTATTAATGCCCAAAACAACTAGTCCAGAAAAAATAAAAATGATTAGAGCTTTTGGAGGAGAAGTAATATTAATAGAAAGTATAAAATGGAGAAAAGATGTTATTGATGATATTAAAGAAAGAATTAAAAAAGGAGAAAATATAATATTTTTAAATCAATATGAAAATGTCATGAATCCTCAGGCACACTATAAAACAACTGCTCGAGAAATATTAAAACAAATGAAAGGAAAAAGAATTGATTTTTTTGTTGCTGGCATGGGAACAGGAGGAACAATTACTGGCATTGGTAAAAAATTAAAAGAAAAATATCCTAAAATTAAAATAATTGGTGTTGAACCAAAAATAGGAGAAATAATCGAAGGATTAAGATCTTTAAAAGAAGGATTTGTACCTCCTATTCTTAATTTAGAATTAATTGATGAAATATATGATCTTGAATCAATTAAGGCCGAGAAAGCAAGAAAAGAGCTAGCATTAGAAAAAGGAATATTAGTTGGTCCAAGTTCTGGAGCAGCTTTGTGTATTTCAAAAGAAATTGCTAAAAATAATCCAGGGGCAAACATATTAACCATATTTCCAGATAGAGGTGAAAGATATTTGTATTATTAATTTAATTTGATATACTTAAAATATGATTAAATTATACAACACATTAAGTAGAAAAAAACAAGAATTTAAGCCAATAAAACCAAAACAAGTTGGAATGTATACTTGTGGTCCAACTGTTTATTGGTATGCTCACATAGGAAATTTAAGAACCTATATTTTTGAAGATATTTTAAAAAGGGTTTTAGAGTACAATGATTACAAGGTAAAGCACGTAATGAATATTACAGATGTTGGACATTTAACATCTGATTCTGATTTTGGAGAAGATAAATTAGAAAAAGGAGCGAAAAAGGAAAGAAAAAGTGTTTGGGATATAGCTCAATTTTACACAGATCAATTTAAAAAAGATATAAAATTATTAAATATCAAAGAACCAGATATTTTAATTAAAGCAACAGACACAATTAAAGAACAAATTGAATTAATTAAGGAATTAGAAAAAAAGGGATTTGCTTATACCATAAAAGACGGTGTTTATTTTGATACATCTAAGTTGGAGAAATACGGTAAATTATGGGGACCGAAAGAAAAAAAAGAATTAAAGGGAAGAATTGACGAAATAAAAGAAAAAAGAAATAAAACTGATTTTGCTTTATGGAAATTTAGTCCCAAAGATGAAAAAAGACAAATGGAGTGGGAGTCTCCATGGGGTATTGGTTTTCCTGGCTGGCACACTGAATGTGTGGTTATGAGTATGAAAGAATTAGGTGTTCCCTTTGATATTCATTGTGGTGCGATTGATCATGTTTCTATTCATCATACTAATGAGATTGCACAAGCAGAAGCAGCATACAATAAACCACTTTCTAATTATTGGATTCATGGAGAGTTTTTAAATCTTAAGGAAGGAAAAATGAGTAAATCCTTGGGAAATATTATTACTCTGGGAAGTTTAATTGAAAAAGGGATAAATCCTTTAGCTTTTAGATATTTATGTTTAGGTGTTCACTATCGTTCTAAGCTTGTTTTTAGCGAAGAAAGTATTGAATTTGCTTTAAATAGTTTGAATAAGCTTTATGAAAAAACAATAGAATTAAGTAATTCCCCTAGTCAAGAACTAGGAAATAAATTTAATAAATACAAGGAAAAATTTATTACCTACATAAACGATGATTTAAATACTCCTAAAGCATTAGCATTAGCCTGGGAGATAATTAAAGATAAGGAAATCAATGATTATGAAAAACACGAATTATTAATTGATTTTGATAATGTTTTTGGATTAAAACTGTCTTCTTTAAAGTCTAGTAGTCAAAATTCTAAGTATACAATTAAGACAATAAATAAAGATGGTGTTTTAATGTGGACAAGTGATTTTAATGTTCTTCCAGAAGACATTCAATTATTAGTTAAAAAAAGAGAAGATCAAAGAAATAATAAAAACTGGGAAATGGCAGATAAAGTAAGAAAAGAAATCGAAAATAAAGGCTGGCTCATTGAAGATTCTCAAGGAAAGACAATAATTAAAAAAGAAAGCATTTAATGCTTTCTTATTTCTTACAGGAGTTATAAAATTCTAAGATAATGCTTGCTATTTTATTCCAAGAATAATTTTTTGAATATTCTAATCCCCACTCTCCCATTTCTTGTCTTAGTTTTTCATTTTTAATTAGTAGTAATATTTTTTCTGATAATTCTTCAATATCTTTTGGTTTAGCAAGAAACTTTTCTCCAGGTGTTCCTTTTAATAATTGATAGTATCCTAAATTAGAAAATCCTACTACTGGTTTTTTTGATGCCATTGCTTCTAATAAAACTATTCCAAAGCTTTCTCCAAAANNTATCACAAGTATTAAAATATTTAGCCACCTCTTCTCCTGTTTTTTTACCGACAAAAACAATATTTTTAAGATTATTTTCTTCAATGTATTTGTCGCATTCTTTTTTTAACGGTCCCTCTCCAACCACAATTAATCTAATATCATCGTTTTGTATTTTTTTATATGCTTTTAAAAGATAAAGAAGTCCTTTTCTTTCTTCTATTCTTCCAACGAACAATAAATTAATTTTACCATCAACATACTCTTTTATTTTTTCGTTATTAGGGTTAAATTTTTCTAAATTAATACCATTAGGTATTATTTTTTTATTTCCTTTAAAATTTTTAAAATATTCTATTGTCATTGGTGCTACACCAATTATTCCGTGTAATTTATTATTCATTTTTTTTGCAAAAAAAGGAATTAATATTTTAAGCAAAGGAATGGCTTCAATATTTGCATGAAATGTTAATATGTTAATGCTTTTTGATTTATTTAATATTTGCCAAGAAAAAGGAGGAATAAAGTTGTGGAAATGAATAATATCAAATTTTTCTTTTTCTAGAATTATATTAATTTCTTTGAAATTAGAAATAAAACAAAAATCACCCTGGGTGCCACCAATATTAAAAGGAAGAGATTTTCCCAAAAGAATTATTTCTTCTTCATGGCTTTCTTTAACATCTCTTCTGGGAATAATTATTTTTACCTCAATACCTCTTTTTTTATACTCTTCAGTTAATTCTAGTATGTGATTTTTTATTCCACCAGGCTTAACAAAGGAATGTGGGCACACAAAACAGACTTTCATGGCTTGATTGACTATTATATTGATAATTGATATATTATACCCGATGGCAGAAGATTTTTCAACTAATAAAAACATTAAGATACCCCCTCAAGACATAGAAGCAGAAAAAAGTCTTTTGGGCTCTTTAATGATTGATAAAGATGCAATTATTAAAATTGCTGATTTTCTTCATGCTGATGATTTCTATAAAAAAAATCATCAACAAATATATCAAGTAATTGAAGAGCTTTTTTCAAGAGGAGAACCAATTGACCTTATTTCCGTTTCTTCGCGTTTAAAAGAAAAAGAACAACTTGAAAAAGTTGGAGCTATTGCCTATTTAACTGAATTAGTTAATACAGTTCCCACTGCTAGTCATGTTTCTACTTATGCTAAAATTGTTCAAAAAAAGAGAATTTTAAGAGATTTAATTAATGCTGGAGAAGACATTGTTTTAATGGGTTATGAAGAAGCAGAAGAAGCAGATGATCTATTAGATGCTGCTGAAAGAAAAGTTTTTAGTATAACTCAAAAAAATCTTACTCAATCATTTTTGCCTATTAGGCCATATCTTGAAGAAGCTTTTGAAAGAATTGATAGAATATCAAAACAAAAAGGCTCTTTAAGGGGAATATCTACTGGTTTCAATGGTTTAGATTCAATGCTTTCTGGTTTTCAGAAGTCTGATTTAATAATTTTAGCAGCAAGACCTTCGATGGGTAAAAGTAGTTTGGCCTTAGACGTTGCTAAAAATATTGCTTTAAAAGAAAAAAAACCCGTAGGAATATTTTCTTTAGAAATGTCTAGAGATCAATTGATTGATCGTTTGATAAGTTCTGAATCAAACATTGATTCTTGGAAGATTAGACAAGGATCTTTACAAAGTGATGATTTTACTTGTATTCAACATGCTTTGGGTTCTTTATCAGAAGCTCCTATTTTTATTGACGATGCTTCTAGTTGTACGGTTTTGCAGATGAGAGCAATGGCAAGACGTCTTCAAGCTAGTCACGGTTTAGGTATGATTATTATTGATTATCTTCAATTAATTGAACCAGGTAGCAAGGGAGCCAATGTTAACAGTGTTCAGCAGATTACAGAAATATCTCGACAATTAAAAGGGTTAGCAAGAGAGCTTAATGTTCCTGTTCTTGCTTTATCTCAATTATCAAGAGCAGTTGAACAAAGAACACCCAAGATTCCTAGATTATCTGATTTACGTGAAAGTGGAAGTTTGGAGCAAGACGCAGACGTAGTTTTATTTATCTATCGTGAAGATGCTTATCATGAAGAAACCCCAAGAAAAGGAGTTGCAGATATTATTATCGCCAAACACAGAAATGGTCCTGTTGGTAGAGTAGAATTATTTTTTGATAAACAAAGAGCTAGTTTCCGAAACTTGGAAACTAGCTTAGAATTTGGTGATAGTGATATTAGCTTTTAATATCTATTATTTCTACTTCAGTAAAGGGTTGGCGATGCCCTTTTTTTAATTTATATCTTTTCTTTGGTTTGTATTTAAATATAATGACTTTTTCGCTTCTGTCTTGTTTTAAAACTTTAGCTTTTACTTCAGCTCCTTTAATTAAAGGGGTTCCGATTATTAAATCCTTTTCATTCTCAACAAAAAGAACCTCAGAAAAAATTACATCTTCCCCTTCTTTATTCTTCAGTTTCTCTATCTTAATTTTATCTCCTGGAGAAACTTTGTATTGTTTTCCTCCTGTTTTAATTACTGCAAACATAATATCTATATTTAATATTAAGTATAGGTTTTATATCATTAATTCTTTGTAAAGTCAAATTTTAATTAACTTCTACGAATATAGCGGAGATAATAAATAAAATATATATTAAAAGAAGAAAAACAGCTTCTCTTTTTGTTATCTTTTGATCATTTCTAATAAAAATAAAGAAAAAGAAAAGAACAATAAAAGTAAAGAATCTAGCTAAAGTAATTTGATCAAAACCATTTATATGAATTGGACTAATTAAAGCCACAATTCCTAATACTAGTGTTGCTGGAGCAACAACAGCTCCCATTAAATTACCCAAGGCCATCCAACCATAGTTCTGTCTGGCTGCTTTAATAGCAAAGAAAATCTCTGGTATGCAATTTCCTAATCCAAGAACAAATAGCCCAATAAGGATAACTGGCCAATTAAATGCTTCGGCAAAATATTTTGCAGACCTTACTATTCCCTCTGAAGCAATAATAAATAAGATTATCGCAAAGACTATTTTAATCATTCCCGAAAAAGAGCTTTTGAATTTTTTTGTAGGAGAAAGAGAATTATTTTCTTCTTCGCAGGTTTTAGAAAACCTTTCTTTTTTAGAGAAAAGCCAATATACATAAACAAAAAAGAATGATATTAATATTATTCCATCTATTCTTGAAAGAACATGATCATAAATAAGAATTAATGGTAAAGCAACAGCAATAACTGTAAAAGTAAGAGTTGTTTGCACTGTTCTACTTTTTGCCGGTATGCCTTTTTTAGCAAACATTGCTGCTAAACCAATGGACAATGTTAAATCAACTAAGTTTCCCCCAATAACATCACCAAGAGAAAGTTCGGGTATTCCATGTAAAGCAGATGAAATACCAATAAATAAATTAGGAAAAGAAGCAACAAAAGCCATTACAATAAAAGAAAGAGCAAACTCCTTCCAACCAAAATATTTTGCTATTTTAAATAAACTCTTAACAACCATTTCTCCTGAAAAATAAAAAATTATACAAGAGAAAACGAATAAAAGAAAATAAAATATAATCATAATTTTATAAATTTTATTAAAGTGACCCCAACCGGAGTCGAACCGGTGTTTCTAGGATGAGAACCTAGTGTCCTGGGCCACTAGACGATGGGGCCTTTAATTATTATATATCATAATCATAAGGTATTTGCCAGTATCTAAGTATGTAATCAGCTAAATCACGAAAAAGAGGAGCAGCTGAATACTCAGAAGTTAAAGTTTCTGGGCTATCAAGCTTAACTAATATAACAAATTTAGGATCATAAGCAGGAGCAAAACCTAAAAATGATTGCCATGTTTCATTAGAATATCCTGACTTGTTTATTCCTAAATTAGACCATGGTATTTGAGATGTTCCTGTTTTAGCAGCAATATAATAACCATTAACTTTTCCGCTTTTACCAAATCCATTTTCAACAACACTAACAAGCATTTTTTTTAAATCCATGGAAGTTTCACTAGAAATAATCTTTTTAATTATTTCTGGTTTTATTTCTTCTGTTTTATTATTATTTGAGATTTTTTTAACAATATATGGTTTAACTAAATTACCACCATTAGCAATAGCTGAAAAAGCTGTTGTTATTTGTAAAGGAGTCATGTTTATTCCTTGTCCAAAAGAAGCAGTAGCAAAAGTAACTTCAATTTTTTGCTGATAAGCTTTTGCTAGCTCTTTATTTTCTGAAGTTACTTCTCCAGCCAAATCAATATTTGTCTTTTTTAATAATCCGTAATTGTCAATATAATTCATAAAGCTTTTATGACCAACAGTATTTTCAACATAAATAACCCCAGTATTAATTGATTTTTCTAATACTTCGGTCATCGTTGTTTTTCCAAAAGCTTTTTCAGAAAAATTACTAACCTTGTAATTTCCATACATTACATATCCCTTATTATCTTCAAATATTGTATTGGGAGTAATAGTTTTTTCATTTAAAGCCATGGACATGGTTATTGGTTTAAATATTGATCCTGGTTCAAAGAACTTTTGGACAGAATTATTTTGAAAAAGACTATATGATTCTTTTTTATAATTATTGGGATTAAAATTAGGATATTGAGCCATGGCAATTATTTCTCCTGTAAATGGTTCCATAACAATTATTTCTCCCGATTTTGCTTTGTATTTTTCTACACCACTCTTTATTATTTTTTCTGCCATAAATTGAACATTGTAATCAAGAGTTAGAGTTAAAGAAGCTCCATCAAGAGATTTTTTCTCTGAAAAAGAAAAGATAAAATTCCAAGGATTATTTTCTCTTTTTTGAGTTTTCTTTTCACCTTTTAGTATGTTATTGTAATATTCTTCTATTCCATATTGTCCTGTGCCCTCAGCATTTATAAAACCAATTATGTTCGAAGCCATTTCTTCATTAGGGTAATATCTTTTTTTATCATATCCAATGTATACTCCTTTTAGTTTTAAATCTTTAATTTCTTTAGCTAATTCGTCTTCGACTTCTCTAAGAATAACTTGATAATAACTACCCTTAATACTCATTTTTTTAACAAGATCTTCTTTTTTAATATTAATTAAATCAGATAAAATTTCTGCTGTTTTCTCTTTATCAACTATTTCTTCAGAAGAAACAAAGATATATGGAGTGTCTTTTGTTAAAGCAAGAATTTCTCCTTCTTTAAAAAAAACATATCCTCTTTTGCCCTCTTCTTCAAAGATGTAGTTTTGTTGTCCTGTTGCTTGAGCTTTATAATAATTTCCTTG
>DFZB01000041.1 GCA_002382025.1 Patescibacteria group bacterium UBA4067
GCATGATTCATGATACAGTTGTAATAGACAGAGAAAGCCTTCCAGTCATAACTCTAGGACACTTATCAGACATAATTATTGTCAGAGCTAACAAACCAGTTCTACCAGTAGACAAAATCATTGAAAGATTAAAGAAAGATATTCCTAATGCAAACATTAGTGGTGGTGGTCATGAATGCGCAGGAGCAATCAAGTTCACCCCTGCTCATCTTCATGAAATCATACAAAACATTAAGAAACAAGCAGAAGAGTTAAATTACGAGGAGGAAAACAAGAGAGAAGAAATTCTGTAAGTTAAAAAAATCTAGAAATGTTTTATTTTCTATCTTCTGTATGAAAATTCATTAAAACATTACAAATATCTTCTATTTCTTTTGAACTTAAAGCATTTTTACAATTTTGAATTATCCATTTCTCAAATCCTCTTCCTCCGATCCAAACATTCTCTATTTTATGGTTAATACCCTTAATCTTTGCATTAGAAAAAATAAGCACAGGAACAACAAAATATTCTTTATTTAATTTTTCCTTTATTAATTGATTAAGAAAAACGCTTCCTTGTTTTGTTTGTCCTAAATAATTACCATCTAATTCTTGATCATTTCTTTTTAATTTATTATCAGTATAGGAAATGGTTCCTTTGTGAGCTTTTACCTCTATGGCAAATATTCCAGTTGGACCAACACATATATGGTCTATGTTCCATTCTCCAGGATGAAAATCACTAAATATCTTGTAGTCACTATCTAATGTCATTAAGCTTTTCTTAACGATTAATTCTCCACCAGCCCCTCTTCCCCATGTAAAGTAATTGTGTCTCTCTTCTTCTACCAATTCTTTTTCTGCCTTTTTCGTTTCAAGATAAAAAACAATTGTGAAAAATATTAATATTATTGATGCTCCAAGAGGATATTTATAATAAGCACCATAATAAAATTTAATTAATAAATAAAAGAAGATTATTGTATCAATAATAAGAAACAACCAAGAACATTTAAATAACTTCTTATTCTTTAGATATTTTCTATAAGTAAAAGATTCTTTATTGCTTATCATTTTTATACTATATCACGAAATAAAAAATTATGGGTCGATTTCTCGTTTATTTTTTTAATTTTTATATTATTTTTATTGAATCAATAAGATTGCATTATTTCAAGAATTTTATTTGCTAGGTCTTTTTTTTCAATCATATATTTGTCCCACTTATTACTCTCTTTTTTATTTGGTCCAGCAACAAAACTCAAAAGACTCCCGCTCTTAAGTCTGTTTGCTTTTAAAATAAATTCATCAGCGGGAACGAACCATAAATAATCTGCTAAATCTCCATCCTGAGTATCAAAAAGACAAAAAATGATTGCCATCTTTTTATGATCAACTAAGGTCGATGCCTTAACGGTAGCTGTAAAAACAGATGGTAACCCATCGCTATATCTACTTTTTACTTGAAGATTTATAGATTTTACACTTTTCTTTTTCTTAGCAATAATATCTATTCCGTCATCGTCTGAAATGGGCTTATAACATGACAAGGACTCGCTTCCATACAATATAAGTAGTTCTGCTATCCTAGACTCAGCGATATCGCCTTTTTGCTTAGTAGAAATATTTTTTGATATTGACCAAGTTCTTTTCAATTTTACGTCACTACTATCAAATTTAAATTTACCAGTTTCTGCTTTTAACACATATGTGTGTTTAAGCTTAAAAGTAGATGGCGCTACTTTTTCAAAAATAGACTTTTCACCATTTTTGTTTACGTCAACAATCAACAACGCATTCATTGTAGCTTCCGGTGTTTTTCCATCGGTAACAAGATATCCGGCCTTTATGGCTCGCCTGGTAATCTCTTTTATGTGGAGTGGTGTTTTTGCTTCTTGTAAAACTCTTACCGCTGCTTGTTTAAAAATTTTCATAAAATATATATATTTATAGATTTTACTCAAAAATATTAAAATTATTTACTAAAAAATCTGACAACCTCATCAAAATTCTTAAATTCGTTATTTTCCCATTCATCTTGCTTAATATATAAAGCTTTATATACCATTCTGCTTTGTCTATTATTAACATCTTCACACCACTTCTGAAGTCTTTCAAATTTTAGCTTATCATCATCTTCTTCTCTGCCCTTAGTTTCAACTATATACACTGTCTCATCATCTTTTTTAACAAAAAAATCTGGATAATAAGTAGCAATAAATCCTTCAGAAGTTTTATATTCTATTCTTAAAGCACTAGCCTCTTTATTTTGAAAGTTTTTCGAGAAAGAAACTACATCGTTACATCCATCAATGAATCTTGCAAAAACAAGCTCAAAATCGCTATCGCCAACAATTTTATTAAAAAGCGATTTTCTTGGTATTAAACATGATTTATCGTTTACTACAAACGGTCTAGCTTCACTTATGTTTATATAATTTTTAATTTCAGTATCTCCCCTATCTTCAACAGTTAAATCGTTAATTGCTTTCTTGAATGATTCTTTGATAGTTTTTATATACTCTATTTCTGATAAATTCCTAAGAACATTTAAGTCAGAAAGTTCAATTTCCTTATCAAACATATAATTCTTAACAAAATCTTTAACTTTACCAAACAAAATATCATAACAACCAAACAACCTTAAATCTCTCATTATTGCTTGAGCAAAAAAACCAATAACGCTTTGGTAGTTTGGCTCGATATCGCCAGCCAATATTGTTGTGTGATGAGCTTTTTCATCGACAACATCCATAAAAACTATTTCTCTTTTTTCTTCATCGGAGAATGCCTTTACTTTAACTCTTTTATTGCCGAGATTAGAAACATCTAGTTCTGCTATGTTTTTGTATTCTCTTTGTATTCTGGGAGACATTATTGGAATTTCAATATCGAGTTGCTTTATATCCTTTTCTTTATCGATTTCAATAACTATTGGGGTAATTGGCTTCGTTCCAGTTCCCATGGCTCTTTTTTCAAGAATAACACCTTCTCCGTTTATTGATTCAACGAATTCCATAAATTTTGGGGTTCCTAAAACACTTACATATTCTTCAACATCATCTTTTCCGAAAAACATTCTTCTTAATCCTCTTCCAAGAGTTTGCTCTGGTAAAATTTTTGAATCAGCGGCATAAGGCCTTAATCCGACAATTGTTGTTACGTTTTTAACATCCCAACCTTCTTTCAACATCATTACCGAAACAATGACTTTAAACGGGCTTTCCCAACTATCTATTTCGTTAGCTTGTTTTCTTAGTATATCAAGTTCTTCTTTATTTTTTCCAGAAACTGTTTCCGAGATTTCACCACTTTTATTGGTATGGATAGTAAGAACAGAATTACTTAAATCAGCAAAATTGGCTTTAATATAGTCAGCCACTTCGTCACAATTTTTAGTGTCGTCAGTCATGATGAACAATATGGATTTTTTACCCATTGGTTCGAGAGTTTTATAAGTCTTTCTCCATTCCTCAATTCCCAGATTGATATAATCTCTGTATTTTTCGCTGAATAAAGAACTTTGATTTTCTTGAAGTCTTCCCCTACTTGCTGGATCAGGAACAACAGGATTTTTAACAATCCTTTGATGTATTGCTTCTACTAAAGGATAATCAGATATGGTTTGAACAAAGATATTTCCTTTATCATCTTTTGGGGTAGCTGTAAGGTCTAATTGTACAGACAAACTTGATCCCTTTTGTTTTAATCTATTGTTTATATCTTGAATAGACTTAAACCAGGCTGTATCTTGTTTTATATGATGAGCTTCATCATTAATAATGACCAATTCATCTATATCTCTAACAATCATTCCAAGATCAACAGTTGAATCGTTTGTTTTTGTAACGGGTCTATGTCCCAAAAAGTAAGCAGAAGAATCTTCGTCGTCTGGACTGGGCTCTTTAACTTCTCCTTCAAAAATCCTGTGTATGTTGGTTAGAAAAATGTTTCCCGTATCGGAAATGCTTTTTAAATCATCTTGTAAATGTAGAGTGACCTGAAAGTCATCTTTCCAATTTTGTCCTTGGTATCCATTTTCTGGTAATACCGGATCGCTAAAAAATATTTTAGATCCTTCAAAATCGCTTTTTATTCTTTCAAAGACTATAACGTTTGGGGTAATTATTAGAAAATTTTTAGACAAAGTTGAATCTGATTCGTATTTTTTGTGAAAATATGCCCAAGCAACGATGAGACTCATTACTTTTGTCTTGCCAGCGCCGGTAGCCATTTTAATCACCAATCTTAACCAACTCTCAGGAAACATTTGTGCACTTAAAACTCCTGTCGAATTATATCTGATAAGGTCATTCTTATCTTTTACTTTCGCGACTTCATATAGCCATATAACAGTTTCTATGGCTTCTCTTTGAGCAAAATAGTATCTGAAATTAAAAGCTGCACCTTTCTCGTCATACAAGATATGATCTTCTTGAAACCACCAACTTAATAGAGATTTCGATGTTTCGCTAGCTCCTACATATTTATTATCCCTCCATTCTTTAATTTCTTTACGCAATTCTGCAACTAGGGGCGGAAGAAGTTTATCGTATCCCTTTTCACGCAAAATTTCATCAGCTGGAAACCATCTAATACTTGGATCTAATATTGTATATGGATCTGTTGGAAAGTCTTTATATAGAGCCATGTTTTTTAATTAAATAATCAACTACGTTAAAAATATCTTCTAGTTTTTGCTTCGTATATCCGCTATCTTTATCTGTTAATGACTGTAGGTGAATTTTATTTCTTAGTCTCATCATTTTAATAAGTTTTATTTTTGCATTATCTGAAATTAGTTTATTTTTAGTAGAATATTCTATTAATTCACTGAGCTTAGTTTGATTAGATAAATAAATTTCTTTCTTTTGTTGTATACATAAAACAGTTTTTTCTTTTAAATATCTAGGAGGGATATTGTGAGGATACTTATAAACTATTTCTTCTCCCATTTTTCCTTTATTTCTATCTAAATATTTTTCAACCAATTTAAATAATAAGCCTTCGGCTATCGTACATGCTAACAAAATAGCAAATCTATAATATCCTGACTTTGCCTGATTGCTTATGCCTTTTTGAGAAGCATGTTTTGTTTGAACCGTAATATCAATGATTCGTCTTTGTATGTTGTTAAAAAATATTTCTTCTGACATATCATTTTTTGAAACTTTTCTTTTCAACACTTTTTAATGCTTTACTCATTGATGGCAATCCTTCTTTTTTTAAATAATTACCAAGCTTCATGTCTGATCTGGCCCCTAGGTCTACACCATATTTTTTTTCAATTGTACCTATTTTCGTGTCTATTCTTTTTTGTCTAATTTGTTTTGACATATGTCTATATATTAACCTTAATTACTTTAGTTGTATCATTTCCGAATATGTCAACGACTTTTACCGCTATTTTATATTCTCCTGGCCTCATTTCTTTAGCTGTAGAAATTAACTCAAGATTACGATTCTTTTTTGTTCTAAAACTCTGCCATTCGTTATCAAAAATATAGTCTCCAGTCCAAATTTCTTTTTCTTTATCGTCCTCTACAACGTTAATAATTTCCTTCCTATCTTCAAAATCAAAATCAACTGCCCAATAATCAATCCAATCGCTCCATTTTTTAGTCAGCACTTCTTTTGACACTATCTCTGTTTTTTTATCTTTCGATATTTTAACTACTTGTCCATTTTCTACAATTATTTTTGTTCCTCCTGGCTTTAGGTCTTCTTCTATTTCTCCAGAATTATCCTGATTGTAAAAAACAGAAAAATCTTTAAGTTCAATGGAGAGTTCTTTTTTGTTCCTACCTTTAATTATTGGTTTTATTTCGACAAATGCCACATCGTAGAATTTTACTTGTCCTTTTTCAACGGCTTTTTTATCGAAAACCTCTCTAGGAATTATCCTAAAAGCAATATCAACTCCCTGATCTTTATATTCTTGAAAGTCTAATCCCATTTCATAATCAAATCCAAGAACATCAATTTTAGTAATTTTTTTATTAACACATTCAGAAACAACATCTTGAATAAATTTAGATGAAACAGGTAGATTAATCGGCCCGATAGCTACCAATCGGTCTCTTTTCTTTCCAGATATGTTTATAAAATTATCGATAAATTCTGCCTTATATGCTGATAATATAAGTCTTACAAATTCTTTTTCTTTTTGTTTGCCCTGTCTCGCTATTTCTTCAGTTCGTAAATTTTCATTTACCGTAATAAAGTTTTGTCTTTCGTATTTGCCAACATTTAAAATTTCAAAAGCACGAAAATTATTTCCTTCTTTTTTTAATTCTCGCTGAACATTTATTAATCTTTTGCGAGAAGTATGTATTGCAAATCTTCCAATGTCAGAGCCAATCCACTTACGATTTAATTTCTCGGCCACGGCCATGGCGGTGCCAGAACCACAAAAAAAATCTGCTATAATGTCGCCCTCATTAGAAGATGATTCAATGATTCTTGCCAATAAAGACTCTGATTTCTGTGTTGGATAATTTATATTTTCCGGAGATTTTGGATCAACTTTTTTTACATACCAAACCGAACCAATAACAGAACCCTTTATTTCAAAAATAACATCAGCTTCATTTGGTTCTCTTTTATTGTCTTTTACAAATTTTTCATAGTAAGTTCTAAAACGCAAATCGTCTTTTGGATAATTTTTACCATAAATTTTATTATCAATAAGGTATTTTTCCCATCTTTTATAATTTACTTGATCGTCTGAATTGTCTTCGTATAATCTATGAAAAATTGCATTTTGTGTTTTTTTATAATAAAGAATCGAATTGTGCCTTCGAGGAAAATATGTCTTTGGTTCAACCCAAGAGCCTTGATACTCCCAAATTATTTCATCTTGGAAATTATCATTACCAAAAATCTCATCTAAAATAAGCCTCATATAACTATTTACTCTCCAGTCGCAATGAACATAAATACTGCCATTTTCTGCGAGAAGTCCATGCATTATTTTTAATCGTTCATAAATCATAGCAATAAAACTATCTGCACCTTTACCCCAAGTATCCCTATAGGCAACCTCCTCTATTATTGACGGCTTTTTGACAAAAGAATCTTCACCGATTTCAATATCCATAGAAAAATCGGCTCCAACATCAAATGGAGGATCAATGTAGATTAGTTTTAATCCGCCCTGTGCATCAATTTCTTTTTTTAACGGACCATTTTTAAGCGAAGAAAGAATAACCTTGTTATCCCCCCAAATTAATTTATTAGTCCAGCCAATTATTTGTCTGCCCGAAGTATCAAAAAGAGTGTTTTGTAAACCAATCTTATCATTACTTCTAGGTTCATCTATTTGTTCTATAACTTGAAAGGGTAAGACAACATTAGTAACTTCGTTTGTTTTACCATTCCATAAAAGCTCTACTTCTTGAGCATCCTCAAACAACAAAAAACGATACTTCTCGGGAAGTGGTTTTCCAGCTTCCAAATATTTTATTATGTCTCGTTTTTCGTTATCGCTTAGTTTCATATTTTATATGCGACTCGTGCGCTTTAACTATGCTCAACTTGGCAGAAGCACCAGGACTCAAACCCATATTACTTATCCTTCCCACAACACTTCTTATACTTCTTCCCGCTCCCACAAGGACATGGATCATTTCTTCCTATTTCCTTAACTCCTTGGGTCACGGTTTCTCTCTTTTCTTCGCGTGGAGAGATATTAATTCCTGCTCTCATTATACTATTAATTACTAATTTTTCATAGTTGTCTAATAAATCCTTAAACATGGTATGCCCTTCTTTCTTGTATTCTACTAAAGGATCTCTTTGACCATAAGCTCTTAATCTAACTGATTCTCTTAAGCTTTCCATGTTTTCAAGGTGTTCAACCCATAACATGTCTAAAGACCTTAAAGAAGCAATCATTTCAACTTGACGCATATTGTCTACCCCCAATTCAGTTTCTTTCTTATCGTAATCTTCAAGAGTAAAACCTGCTTTTTCAATTAAAGGTAATATGTCTTGTTTTAATTCTTTCTTTTCTCCTTTTTCAAGAATCTCTCTTCTTTTCTTGTATATTACATCTCTATGTTTGTTTAATACATCATCATACTCTAATACATATTTTCTTGAATCAAAGTTAGCTCCTTCAATCTTTGATTGAGCTGATTCAATGCTTTTTGAAATTAAAGGATTATCAATTAAAGCATCGTCAGGCAAATTAAATCTTTCCATTAATGCTTTGATTCTGTCTCCTCCAAATATTCTAATTACATCATCTTCTAAAGAAACAAAGAACTGAGTTGAACCAGGATCTCCTTGACGCCCTGTTCTTCCTCTTAATTGATTATCAATTCTTCTTGCTTCATGTCTTTCAGTACCAATTACATACAACCCTCCTAATTCTATTACTTTTTTCTTTTGTTCTTCATTAACAGGATTTCCCCCAAGAGAAATATCAACTCCTCTACCAGCCATGTTAGTAGCAACTGTTACTGCATTAAAACTACCTGCTTGAGCAATGATTTCTCCTTCTTTTTCATGATTCTTGGCATTTAATACTTGGTGTTTTATTCCTTCACGGTTTAATAATGCACTCAAATATTCATTCTTTTGAATTGAAGTTGTACCAATTAATATTGGTTGACCTAATTGATTCCTCTTTTTAACTTCTTCCACTACTGCTTTAAACTTAGCAGGCTCTGTTTTGTAGACTCTGTCAGACAAGTCTTTTCTAATTGTTGGCTTGTTAGTAGGAATAACCACAACATCAAGCTTGTATACCTTATCAAACTCTTCAGCTGATGTTTCAGCAGTACCAGTCATACCAGCTAACTTCTTAAACATTCTAAAATAGTTCTGAAATGTAATTGAAGCCATGGTAATTGATTCTGGATTAACTTTAACTCCTTCTTTTGCTTCAATTGCTTGGTGAAGTCCTCCTGACCAACGTCTTCCTGGCATTAATCTTCCAGTAAAGGTATCAACAATAATGATTTCTCCATTTCTAACAACATAGTCCTTGTCTAGGTGAAATAATATCTCTGCTTTAAGAGCTTGCTCTAAATGATGAAGATATTTAATTCCTTTATCATTATATATATTACCAACACCAAGTATTTTTTCTACTTTATTAATACCCTCCTCAGTTAAAGTAACTGCTCTAAGCTTTTCATCAACATCATAATCAGTTTCTTTACTTAGTCTTGGAATAATTCTAGCAAAATCTTGATACCAATTAGAACTTTCCATGTCAGGAGAAGAAATAATTAAAGGAGTTCTAGCTTCGTCAATTAAAATTGAGTCCACTTCATCTACTATTGCATAATGATATCCTCTTTGTACTGTTTCTTTAGAAGAATAAGCCATGTTATCTCTTAAAAAATCAAAACCAAACTCATTATTAGTTCCATAGGTTATATCAGCAGCATATGCTTCTTTTCTAGTACAAGGTCTTAAAAAGTTTTCAACAACTTTAAATCCTCCTAACTTATCTCTTTCTTCATCTTTTTCATTGTAGTTAGGATCGTAAAGAAAAGATTGTTCATGATTTATTACTGAAACACTTAGGCCCAGTGCATTATATATTTGTCCCATCCAAACTGCATCTCTTCTTGAAAGATAATCATTAACAGTTACCACATGACAACCTTTTTCTTCTAGAGCGTTTAAATAAACAGGGAGAGTTGCGGTTAATGTTTTTCCTTCTCCTGTTTTCATTTCAGCAATTTTTCCTTGATGCAAAACTATTCCACCAATTAATTGAACATCAAAATGTCTTTGATTAAGATTTCTTTTAGAAGCTTCTCTAACTAATGCAAAAGCATATGGTAAAACATCTTCACCATTTTTAATTTTTTCTTTTAGTTCACTAGTTTTTAATTTTAATTCTTCGGAACTTAATTTAGATAATTCTTTTTCTAGAGAATTAATTTTATCAATGGTTGGCTTTAAACTTTTAACATATCTTAAATTAGCATCGCCGAAAAAACTACTGATAATTGACATATTGATTTATTTAACTTTTCGTCTAGCAAGATAAGCTTCTTTTCTTTTTCTTAACTGTCCTTCTAGGTCTTCAACTGATTCAATGATTGCGCTTCGTATATTATCTTTTTCTGAAACTGATCTTAATAGTTTTTGTCCTAACTGAACTTGTGTTTCTGCTTTATATATATCTCCCTTTTGATGATGTTTACTGGTTAATCCAACCTCAATATCAACGATTAAATCAGGAACATCAGGTAAAAGCTTTTCTATTTTCTTAATTTTCTTTTCTAAGAAAGACGAAAGCCCTGTATTTAATTTTATGTTTGTTTCTTTTACTCTTATTTGCATATATTTAATGTTATCATAAAAACAACCCTTTGGAAAGGGTTGTTTTAATAAACTATTTTTTCTTTTTCTTAGCAGCTTTCTTTTTTGCTGGTTTCTTTGCAACTTTCTTTTTTGCTGCTTTCTTTTTTGTAGCCATTTTTTTGTGCGAGATTATTCTTAATAACTCGACCTTTTTTCTTTCTTATTATTATTTTTAGAAAAAATATTTTCTATATATTTATTTTCTCTTAAAAAAAATAATTTGTCAATAGCTAAACGTGAAAAATTTGAATTTCTTCTTCTAAATTTATTAAAAATTTATTTTTTACTTGCTCTTTTGTAAAATTTATTAACTTCAAAACATTTTCTGACTTTGCATTTTTTAAATTGATGATAAAATTTGCATGCTCTGAAGAAATTTTTGCATCACCAATTGAAAATCCTTTTAATCCACACTCTTCGATTAACATTCCTGCAGAAATGTATCCTTTTTTTTCATAAAATTCTTTAAATTGAGAATGTTTTTTAAAATCAATTTCTCCATAATGATTTTTAAAAATACAACCAATTGAAAATCCTTTAGGATTATTTAATTTTCTTTTCTTAATGTTTTCTTTTATCTTTTTAAGAGAACTTCCTTTGTTTAAATTTAATTCCGCAGAAAGAATTATTAAATTAGGATTGTTTTTAAAAATACTTGTTCTGTATCCAAAATTACAATCTTTTTTTTCAAACTTTTTAATTCCTTTTCCTATTTCTAAAACTTCAACGCTAGAAACACTGTCTCCAATTGACTCCTCGAACGCTCCTGCATTGCCATTGATTGCTCCTCCTATTGTTCCTGGAATTCCCACTCCCCATTCAAGACCAACAAAACTTTTTAATTTAGTGATTAAAAAAGAAAATGGAACACAAGCTTCAACATTAATTATTCCACTACAACCCATATCATTAACCATGATTTGTGGCTTATCTGTTTTAAAAACAATGGTTAGTCCATTAAAATAATCATCGCTGATTAAAGTATTACTTCCTCCTCCTAAAATGCGAAAAGGCATATCAATCTCGGAAATTACTTTTTTAAGATCTTCCTTGTTTTTAATTTCAATAAAATATTTTGAAACTCCACCTATTTTAAAAGTGGAATAATCTTTTAGTGAAATATTTTCTTTAAATTTTATCATATATATAATAATAGCATAAAATAAAAAAGAGGGCTAACCCTCTATAAATTGTTTGATTAAATCAAATGACAATGGTTTTTTAAAAATACAAACATCTTTAGGAAAAAGATCCGAAGACAAAGAAACATTAACTGCTATTTTAATAACAGGAATTTCTACTTTAAAAATAAAATCTTCGGGCATGTCAGCGATATAGATGATTTTTTCATAATCATCTATTCTCAATATTTTTTCAATGTGATTGTTCTTGGTTCCGTCTTCAAAACCGTAAACAATATAAACAAAGTTTTCTAGATTATTTTTCTTTAACCAAGAAGTAATGTAGGCTTCTGATGATTTTGAAGAAATAAAAACATCAAAATAATCACTTAGCCCTTTGATCGCTTCGATTGATCCAGGAATTGCCTGAGCAGTTCCTTCTAATTTACGGAAACTAGCAATAGTCCCCATAAAATCAATAATCACTGCCTTGTTCATCATAGTGAACCAATTAAAAGTATGCAATAGAATTATAAATTAGTCAATTCTTCTATTTTTTCCTCTAATCCTTCATAAGGATAAATATCAAGTGCTTTCTTGTATTCTTCAAGAGCATTAGCTTTTTCTTTTATTGACTCATAGATTCTCCCCTTAATAAAGTATGCTAAATAATTTTTTGGAGAAAGTTCGATTGTCTTGTTTAAAGCTTCGATAGCTTCTTTGCTATTATCTTTAATTAAAAAACTTGTATTTTCATAAACCCATGCTAAGTTTTGCCATGCTAGATAATTATAAGGATCAATGTCTATTGCTTTTTTAGCAATTATTTCTGATTGAGAAGCTAATCCCTTAACCATGTTTTCATTTTCTTCTTTTTGTTTTTTAAAATTCTCATCAAGATTCCAATTATTATCAAAAATATCTGTTGCTTTTAATAAATACACTTGAGACAAACCAATATAATATTTAGATGATTGAAAAAGATTAGATGCTTTTTCTGTTTTCAAAAAAGCTTCTTCAAGATTATCTTTATGTATATCTAATGCTTCTGTAAATAATTTTTCTGCAAAAAGATATCTAAAAAAACAAATACTCATTAATGAAAATAATATAAAAATAATTAATAATGGTTTAAAGGATATAATCTTGTCTTTATTGTAAAAACTTTCAAATATTCCCAGAAAAATAAAAAGAAAAGAAAGCAAAATAATTTCAATTTTCCAGAAAAATAAAATTATAAACAAAACAAATGTTATTAAAAAAACAATATTTTCAGTATCTGAATTATTCTTTAAAAAAGACTTAAATCCTTTTAAAGAAAAATAAATAAAAACTAGAAAAAATGATAAAAAGCCCAATAATCCAAAATCAGACAATATGGTTAAAAAACCAGAAGAGCCTTGTTCAATAGAAACAGGAATAAACATTTTTGCATATTGATATGAAAATGTGCCTGGCCCAAAACCAATAATAAAACTCTTTATACCAGAAGAAACGGTATTGAAAGATACTTTCATGCTTTGTTCTATTGATAAACCAATAAAACTTGTATTTAAAAACAAAAGGAAAAATATAAGAAAAAATAAGAAAGAAAGAATCACTTTTTTATTCCTAAAAGAAAATTCATTTTCTCTGACTTTTTTCCAAAAAATAAAAAAAGCAAACAAAGAAACAACAAGCCAAGAAATTTTAAATCCAATAATTAATAATGCGCATAAAAAAACAAAAGAAAATATTGAATATATTGCAATTTCAAACTTTCTTTTTTTAGAAAAAATATAATATAAAGATACTCCCAGGGCAATAGCAATTAATAATACTAATTGATCAATTAATTGATTTTTAATAATTCCTGTAGAAATAATTATAGAAAGAATAATCAAACTAAAACACAAACAATAAATAAACACATTAATATCTTCTTTATTTTTAAAAACATTTCTAGCAATAACAAATAATAAAAACAAAGAAAACAAAATAAAAAAGGAAAAATTACTTTCCCAAAAACTTAATGATTTATTTATAGAAAAAAAAGATGACAATAGAGATAAAAGTAAAAAAACTATTAAAATACTTTTTGGTGTTAAAAAATCTTTATCTTTTAATGCTTTTAATAACTGAAAAACAAACACTAAGGAAATAAAAATAATTAAAAACGCTTTTGCGATAAACAAAGTAGAAAATAAAAAAGAAAAAGGAAATAATAAGGCAAAAACAAAAAAAGTATATTTTGATAAATCATTAAAATTAATCATAAAACCATTATACTATGTTTTTAATAAATAAAAAAGAGAGGTTTTCCTCTCAATAAATTTTAATTTTGGCAACACCGTATTCAGTTGCTTCTACCTCAATACATTCTTTGGGATAGTTTTTGTTTTGATCAATTTCTATGATCTTTTTCACAATATCGCAACTTTGTGGAAAAGCATTCTTTGATAAAGCACAGAATCCGAATGTTCCACTTTTAGTGGGCATTTCTATTACCTCTTTCCCACAAATCAATTCCCCAGGACCATTTTGATTTATTCTTGGGCAATCAATCTCAATGATTGGTATTTTCTTGCCTATTTTATAGGCTTTCAAGCTTAAACCAAAATTAGCACCGAAACAATTATCAAAAAAAGAATAAATTGCTTCTTTGGGGGTATCAGCAAAGACAAAAAAATCAGAAACCTTGATTATGCTTGGTTTTTTCTTAAGCTTTTCTTTGTTCAAATCGCCAGGCAGATGGTTTATGACTTTGTAGCCAATACCATCAATTTCAAGGAAAACAATGGTGTCTCCTTTTCCTTCATCAATAATTCTCTGTACAACAGGAATTCTGTAGAGCATAACTCTTCTCCTTTTTTAAAAGAACCCTCTTTTGAGGCTTAATTATTATGCATAAATTTGATTAAAAAGTCAAGTTGGGATACAATAATAACATGTTAATAATAGGACTGGGAAACCCAGGAGAAAATTATAAAAAGACAAGACACAACATTGGTTTTTGTTTTATTGATAAATTAAAGGAATTATTAGAGTTTCCTGATTTTGAANNTCAGTTAAAAAATTATTAAAAGATAAACTTATTGTTATTCACGATGAAGCTGAAATTAAAATAGGTGAAATAAAAATAAGTAAAAACATTACTTCTCATGGACATAACGGAGTTCAATCAATCATAAATCATATTAAAACAAAAGACTTTACAAGAATAAGAATTGGTATTAATTCAACATACATGTCTGATGATTTAGAAAAAGATGTTCTTGAAAAATTTAACGAGCAAGAAAAAACAATACTAAAAGAAAAAGAAAAAGAAATATTAGAAAAAATAATTGAAACCATTGAAAATGAAAAAACTCAATAACCTAATAATTGTAGAGAGCCCCACTAAAGCCAAAACCATCGGGACCTTTTTAAGCAAGGAATATAAAATACTTTCTTCTTATGGACACGTAAGAGATTTGCCTAAAAGTTCTTTGGGAATAGAACCAGAAAATGATTTTAAGATTAAATATATTATTCCCACTAAAGCAAGAAAAAATGTTAATCTTCTTAAAAAAGAAGTTAAAAATGCTGATTTAGTATATATTGCTACTGATCCTGACAGAGAAGGAGAAGCCATTGCTTGGCATTTAATTGAAATACTAGGACTGGGTAAAGATAAAGACTATCAAAGAATAAGCTTTCATGAAATTACTTCTCAAGCAATAAATGAAGCAATTAAAAAACCCCATCATTTAGATATTAATTTAGTTAATGCTCAGCAAGCAAGAAGAGCATTAGACAGAATTGTAGGCTACAAACTTTCTCCTCTTTTATGGAAAAAAATAGCTAGACATCTTTCAGCTGGAAGAGTTCAATCAGTGGCTTTAAAATTAATTGTTGATAGAGAAAGAGAAATACAAAACTTTAAAACAGAAGAATATTGGACAATTTCCGGACTATTTGAAAAAGACTCTAAAAAAGTTGAAACATTGCTTTCTAAAGTTAAAGGTAAAAAAGTTTTGATTAAAAACACCAACGAAGCAGAAGAAATAATTAATAAATTAAAAGACAAGGAATATAATATATCAAAACTAGAAAAGAAAATAGTAAAAAGAAACCCTTTGCCCCCTTTTACAACTTCAACCATGCAACAAGAAGCTTCTAAAAAGTTACGTTTTCCTTCTTCTTTAACAATGAAAACAGCTCAAGAACTTTATGAAAAGGGGTATATCACCTATCACCGAACCGACTCATTGAATCTTTCTAGCCAATCAATTGCTTTGGCTAAAAGCTTTATTACTACTCAATTTGGAAAAGAATATGCATTAGATAATGGTAGAAAATTTAAAACAAGCAAGCGTGCTCAAGAAGCTCATGAAGCCATAAGACCAACAAACATTGAAAACACTCCAGACAAATTAAAATTAGATGAAAGACAAAGAAAACTATACAACCTAATTTGGACAAGATTTACTGCCTGTCAAATGAAAGAGGCATTATTCAATTCTGTTAAATTAGAAATATCATCAAAAGATAAAGATGTTTTTGATGCTTCTGGATTACAAATAAAATTCGATGGATTTCTTAAAATATATCCTACAAAAATAGAGGAAAAAGAAATCCCTCAGTTTGATGAAAATGACTTAATGAGTCTTATTGAATTAAAACCATTTCAACACTTTACCAAACCACCAGCAAGATTTAATGAAGCTTCTTTAATTAAAGAAATGGAAAATAATGAAATCGGAAGACCTTCTACTTATGCTCCCACAATTTCAACAATTCAAAAAAGAAACTATGTTGAAAAAAATCCAGAAAAAAGATTTGTTCCTACTGAAATTGGCTTTTCAGTAAATGATTTGTTAGCTGAACATTTTCCAGAAATAATTGATATTAAATTTACTGCTAAAATGGAAAAAGACCTAGATGAAGTGGCTCAAGAAGGAAAAAACTGGATAGAATTATTAAAAACATTTTATTCTCCTTTTAATGAAAAGCTTGAAAAGAAATATCAAGAAATAGAAAAAAAACCAACTGAACACAAATCAGCCGATAAAGACTGCCCAAAGTGTGGAAAGCCAATGTTAATAAAAAGAAGCAGGTTCGGAGAGTTTATGGCTTGCTCAGGATTCCCAGAATGCAGACACACAGAATCAATTGAAAACAAAAACACAAAAACAGGAATAATTTGTCCTAAATGCGAACAAGGAGAAGTAATATCTAAAAAAACAAAGAAAGGTAAAATATTTTATGGATGTTCAAAATGGCCTGATTGCGATTTTGCTTCATGGTACAAACCAACTGGAGAAAGATGCCCACAATGTAATTCTTTATTAATTGAAAAAGGTAAAAAAATTGTATGTGAAGACAAAAACTGTAAATATATAAAAACATGAAGAAAATAGTTTTATTAATGTTTCTAATTCTTATTTTTGGACTTATATTCTGGCCCAAAACAAAAGAAACAATTAATGAAGACAAAGAATTAACAAAAAAAATAGGTCAAATGCTTATTATTGGTTTTCGAGGAACAGAAGTAGACAAAGATTCTAAAATAATACAAGACATTAATAATTATAATATCGGTGGCATCATTCTCTTTGACAGGGACGCTCCATCAAAATCATTTCCTAGAAATATTATTAATCCTGAACAAACTAAAACTTTGATAGAAGATATAAAAAAACTATCATCTTCTGATATTTTTATTACTATTGATGCTGAGGGAGGATTAATTAATCGTCTTAAAGAAAAATATGGCTTTATTAATATTCCTAGCCCAGAAGACATGGGAAAAGATTCACCAGAAAAAACAAAAGAAAATGGAATTATTATTGGAAAACAATTAAAAGAGCTTGGTTTTAATGTTAATTTTGCTCCAGTAGTTGATGTTAATATTAATCCAGACAATCCTGTGATTGGATATCTAGGAAGGTCTTTTTCAGAAGATCCAGAAAAAATAGTAATTTATGCCTCTAGCTTTATTGAAGGACTAAACCAAGAAGGAGTAATATCAGCAATCAAGCATTTTCCTGGACATGGAAGCTCAACAAATGATAGTCATTTAGGAATAGTTGATGTAACTAAAACATACAAACAAGAAGAGCTAATTCCCTATCAAAAACTCATTGAAAACAATTATTCTCAAATGGTAATGACAGCTCATATTATTAACACTAATATTGATCCTGATTACCCAGCAACCCTTTCTTCTAAATTCATTAAAGACATTTTAAGAAATCAATTAGGATTTAAGGGGGTTGTTGTTTCTGATGATATGGACATGGGGGCGATTGTTGATAATTATGGATTTGATGAAGCCTTGATCAAAGCAATTAATGCTGGATGCGACATGTTGATCATTTCTAACAATGGAAACGTATATAATGAAAATGTTGTTGATAAAGCAGTTGAAATAATATCTAATGCTGTAAAAAAAGGAGAAATATCTGAAGAACAAATTACTGAGTCTTATAATAGAATTCAAGAATTAAAACAAAAATACGAAATAAAATAAGGTACCAATTAGGCACCTATTAAAAATGGTTCTGTGATCTTTACAATATCTTTCGCATCCATGGCCACAATGTTTTTAATTAGTGGCAAAAATGCTTTATTTTTTTGAAAAAAATTACAAGCAATTACTGAAACTATTTCAGTGTCTATGCTTTCAAGAGGACAATCATCCTCACAAAGGCCTACTTCAACTGCTTTTCTAAAAGGGCCTGTGTTGTTAACATCAAGAAAAGGAAATATTTCAATGTTTTTATCTCTTTGAACTCTTAATCTTACTAACTTTACTGACAATTCTAAAATTTCAACATTTCTTTTTAAAATGAGATCAAAAGACATGTTAGAGTTTAATCCGTAATACCCCTCTAAGAAAAAGGCTCCCATAGCGTTTTCTTTATACGGTTCCTCAATAATCGACAGTTTAGGATTAATGTCGAGATAGCTTATAAACTCTTTTGTTTTCTCAATTGCCTGCATTTGTAACACCTTTTTTGTTTTAAATGAACAATTAAAATTTAATATAAAATAAAAATTGTGTCAAATTAATATTTTGACAGAAAAAAATAATAATTATATTATAAAATCAATATGCCGTTAAAATCATTAGACGTTCATCTTACTAATAAATGCAACATGAATTGTCTTCATTGTTTATATCGTTCTGGAGAAAAAAACATAAAAGAAACCTTAGACTTATCTAATTATAATAAAATTTTTAAAGATCTTTTTATTTTGTCTAATAAAGATGGCTACATTAATTTTTTAGGAGGAGAACCGTTATTACGTAAAAATTTTTGGGAAATAGCTAAAAAAGCAAAAAAAAATCATTTAAAAATAAACCTTATTAGTAATTTACATTTTCCCGATCGTGTTATTAAAAAGATTTTTAACTTTGGATTTGATAGAATTTCTATTGGTATTCATGGCAAAGAAAAAACACATGATTGGCTAAGAAATTCAAATGGTGACCATAAAAACGCACTAATGATTCTTAAAAATTTATCAGAAACAATTAATCCTCCCCACATCAATATAACAACTGTTTTACACAACAAAAACCTTAATGAAGTAAAAACTCTTCTTGAATTGGGGAAAAAAATGAAAATTAATTCCTATACTTTTTTATTTTTTAGTCCAGTTGGTAGAGGGCTTAATCATAAAAAATTAACAATAAATCCTATCAAGTGGAACAGTACAAAAAATAAAATAATAAAATGGATAATTAAAAATAAACCCGGCTTTGTTATTGCGTTAGAAAAACCATATCAACAAAATAATGAAAAGACACACAAATTTTGTTCAAAAACAAACAATACATCTTTAGAGATAAGATGTGATGGTAATGTTTATTTTTGCGGATTATTGTCTAGTATTAACGGCCCGTCTTTAGGAAATTTAAAGAACAATAGTATTATAGACATCTATAAATCTATAAAACCACTTTGCTCTAAAAATTTGTGCGATTGTGTTGCTTTTAAAATAGCATTAAAAAAACAAGACGATTCTCTATTTAAAAGCAAAAAATGGATACTTACATGTCCCTATAAAATAGAATATTTAAACTAAGAAGTTACTATTTTTTCGTACTCGTGATAGTCTTTTATTTCTTCTATTCTTTTATTTTCTACAAGAATAGTTTTTTCAAAACCAACCCTATCAATAAAACACCTATCATGACTAACCATAATAATTGTTCCTTCAAAACATTTCATAGCTATTTCTAGTCTATCTAAGGCCTCTCCATCTAAATGATTACTAGGCTCATCTAAGACTAAACAATTAATTGGACGGGTCATAAGTATTGCTAAAACAAGCCGTGAACGTTGGCCTGGACTTATTGTGTTAACTTTAGAGCGCATTTCTTTTTCAAAAAATCCGAATCTTGCAAGAATCCGACCTGCATTTATTTCATTGACTGATGCCTCTTTCAAAAAATACTCTATTACGTTTTCTTCTTGGTTAAAATTTATTTCTTGTGATAAATACCCTATTTCTACCTTAGAACCAATTTCTGCTGTTCCGTTTATTAATTTTGTTTTACCCAATAACGCATTTAATAAGGTACTTTTCCCTTCTCCATTTGGTCCAATAATGACAACTCTTTCTCCATAATTAATGGTAATATCTATTGGTCCTAACAAAAAATTATTATAACCAAATACTGCATTTTTTAAACGAAAAACCATGTTTCCACTTCTTTCTATTATGTTAAACTTCAAATTTAATGGTAGAGGTTTCCTTGATCTCTTAATCTCTTCTAGATCTTCTAATTTTTTCTTAAGAAATACTGCTTGTGATGATATTTTTTTTGAACGGTCTTTTTTAAAACCAACAACATATTTATCATTATCTCTTGGTTTTTTAGGTCCTCTTTGCATTTCTTGAGCCTCCTGCTTTCTCTTAAATATGCTCGTCTTAATTTTTTTTACTTCTTCAATATAATCATTATATTTTTCTATTTCTTTTATTTCTTCTGTTTTCTTCCTTTTAAGATATTCTTTGTAGCTCACATCATATACTTTAATCGTTTTTTCTTTATCATCAATTTCGATTATACTCTTAGCAAATTTGTTTAAAAACTTTCTATCATGAGAAACAATAAGAAAACCTTTATTTTTAGAATTAATAAATTCTTCCAAAACAAATAACCCTCTCAAATCAATATTATTCGTTGGTTCGTCAAGCAAAAAAATATCTGCTGATGATTTTAAAATAAGCATTAGCAATATCTTGCTTTTTTCTCCTCCACTTAATGTGTTTATTTTATTATCAAGTTTTTCAGGATCAAATTTAAGCTTATCAAAAAGACTACCTATTTCTCCATTTACTTTATTTTCATTTATCAATAAATTTTGAGCAATAAGCTCTCTCCCCGTCTTGTCTTGTTCTTTTTCAGCAATTTCTTGAGGGAAATAAGTTATTTTTGAGTTATTATGATTATTTATCTTGCCATCGTCAAAATCCAATAATCCAGCCGTTATCTTTAAAAAAGTTGATTTTCCAGAACCATTTTTACCAATAAGAACAGTCCTGTCGTTTTCAGAAACAGTTAAATTAACTCCCGAGAAAAGGGTTTTATTATTAAAACTTTTACTTATATTCTCTAATGATATCATTTTTTTATTTATAATAAGATTTTGTTAGATACTCACAACAATCACAAATAAATTTATCTGGAAAATTTTTAATCACCTGAAAAATCAAACTATTTGCTTTTTTTACATTATTATTAAAAATTGTCATAATTTTTTTAGCATCTCTATCTGTCCATTTTAATTTACCATTTAAACCAGCATCATAGTCTGTGATTAATCCAATAGTACCATAATGAATTTTCATTCTTCTAGCAAAATAACATTCTGGATACTGTGTCATATTAATAATATCCCAGCCCTGAAAAGAAAACCACTTACTTTCTGCTTTTGTTGAATAACGAGGCCCCTGTATAACAACAACTGTTTTTTTTCTATGAGCTGACATTTTCATAGACTTAGCATACTTATAGAATATTTTATTTAATTCAGAGCAATAAGGAGACGCCATCGGAATATGAATAATTCCATCAATATTTTTAGAAAATTCTTTCCTGCTATGTGTAAAATTAATAAATTGGTCTGGAAAAACTAAATCACCTGGTTTTATTTTTAAATTTATGCTTCCACACATAGAAGTTGAAATAATACAACTTACTCCTATTTTTTTAAAAGCAGCTATATTTGCTTCGTATGGTATCTCGTGAGGGGGAATACTATGGTTGAAACCATGTCTCGGTAAAAAAGCAACCATCTTGTTCGCATATTTTCCAATAATTATTTTATCTGATGGTTTGCCTTGCTTAGTATTAAAAGATATTCTTTTGATCTCTTTCATTCCCTCTAAATTATATATACCAGAACCTCCAATTATACCAATTTTTATATCTTGCTCCATATTAATAAATTAAATATCTTTTTATTAATAATACACACTGAATTGTCTTTTTTAATAAAGTCTTTATTGGTTTCTTTAGCATTCCATGGACATCCTCCACCACAAATACTTACTGCATCACAATCTAAACACTTTTTATCATATAGGGGCAATCTTTTACGCCACGCCTTAATTATTGCATGACTATTAATTATTAATTTGTTTTTAATATTTTTAATATTAAATAATTTATTATTAAGAAACGGGCAATTGCTAATATCACCATTTGGCTGAATTACAATTTGATTTCCGTATCCACCACAATCTATAAGACAAGCCTTATTCTTAAAAGATGTTATTCTTTTTTTCATCTGCGTTTCAACAACACCAGTGTTTTTTGAATTTAAATAATTATTAATTATTACTTTTGCCACTTTATTATAATATTCTTTACGATTTTTTTCAGAGCTAAGAAATTTTAAATCCTTACCTCTTAAAACATTAAAACCGAATTCTTTAATTTTATATTTTTTAAGAAATAGAGATAAATTATTTGCTTCTTTTGCATTCTTTGGAGTAATTGCTGTTGAAATTCCAGTTTTTATTTTGTTTTTTTGAAGAATTTTAATTATCTCTATCGTCTTTAAAAAAGTTCCTTTATTATTTTTATCCTTCCTGTAAAAATCATTGGGCTTCCTTTTTCCATCAAGACCAACAACAACATATACTTTATATTTTTTAAGAACCTTTAATAGTTCTTGCTTTATTAATATTCCGTTTGTAGATAAAATTATAGAAACTTTTTTAGAAATCCTATTCTTTTTCTTAAGATTATCTATATATTTTAATGAATCTATAAAAGTTTCTATGTTTAAAATTGGCTCTCCTCCATAAAAAACAATAAAACATTTTTCATTGTTCTTAAAATTATTAGCCCACAACCTTATTCCTTTTCGAGCTACTCTTGTGGACATCATGTCACAACTCTGATCTACCAAACAATATCTACATTTTAAATTACAATTTTTAGTTAAAACCAAATAAAGTGTTGATGGTTTATTTAATATTTTTTCCTGCTTATCTATATAATTATACAACAAATCTTTATCTTCTTTTTTTGAATTAATAATTATTTTAGTTTTTAAAAAAAGTTTTAATAATTTTTTATTGTTTTGATGATTAATTTTAAAACTTTTCCATTCTTTTTTTGTAATATAAACTGGAACCGGATATAATTTATTAAAAATAACTAATTTATTTCTTTTATCTTGGAAACTCAAAAAAACAGAAAAAATTAATTGCTTTTTCATTTTTTGAAAAATTAACCTATTGTTTCTTTTTTATATATAATCCTACAAAATAGTTCCACTGATCCCTTGTCATTTTTACCTTTCCACCATAGTCATCTGTTATAATAACGTTTTTTTCTTTCATTTTTACTTGAGGACAACATCCTTGTACGCCACAATTTAGTGTGATTGTTTTGTTTTTTTGAGAATTCTTCATCTTGTATATTTTAAAAATTATTCCGACCTTTAATTTATTATAATATAAAAATATAATTATATCAAATTTGACAAAACCAATAAAAAATTGTATTAAATAAACAGGAGATTGACATGCAAAAAAAGAATCCAAGAGAAAAGCTTATTGATGCTATTGATGACATTGCAATTATTGGTCTTGCAACCATTGGATTGCTTCTTCTGATAATCGGCATAGCAATTGAACACATTATAGAAAAAATTGAGTCGGTATTATCATAACCGATTTTATTTTACAATTTAATAATTATCATGTATACATTAAATATAATAAACTAAGAATAATATTATGCACAAATGCAAATCAATTGTTTTTAAATGTATGGATTTTAGATTAACCAAGGAAACTATTCGTTTCCTTGAAGAAAATAAACTGCTAGGAGATTGTGATATTGTTTCCTTGGCTGGCTCAAGTAAATCTTTAACTGATGGAAAAGATGAAATAAAAAACATGCTACTAAAGCAAATTAAAACATCGAGTGAACTTCACTCCTCAACAGAAGTTATATTAATTCATCACAGTGATTGTGGAGCATATAAAACATCTTATTGTTTTTCTTCTCCTGAAGACGAAAAGAAAACTCAATTAGAAGATATGAATAAAGTAGAATCATTAATAAAAGAAAACTTTCCAAAAATAGAAGTTAAAAAAATCTGGGCAGAAATGGAAGACAAAGAAGGAAAAAAAGTTAATTTTTCAATTATTGATTAATCTTTGTGTATTATTTTTTTCATCCATTTCTTGATATCTTCTTCTGAATCAAAATCAATAACAATTTGAATTTTATCTTTTTTCTTTTCTAGTTTAATTTTATCAAAATTAAATAGTTCTCCTAGTTTTTTCTCTAAAAACTCTTTATTAATAATAATCTTATCAATTAAGGTTGGGTTATTAGTTTTTGCTTTTCTCTCAACTTCTCTAACAGAATAATTGTTCTGTAATATTTCTAAAAATAGCTTTCTCCTTTGTTTTTCGTCTTTTACCCCTAATAATGCCCTAGCGTGTCCTTCTGATATTTTCTCTGCTTTTATAGCATCTTTAATTTCATCTGATAAAGATAGTATTCTAAAAGCATTTGATACTGCTTCTCTACTCATTCCCACTATTTCTGCTATTTCTTTGTCTAACAAGCTAAATTCTTTTCTTAATCTCTCAAAAGCTTCTGCTTTATCAACTACATTGAGATTTTTTCTTTGAATGTTTTCAATTAAAGCAATCTCTAATTTCTCTTGATTAGATCTTTCTTTGATAATAACAGGTATTTGCTTTAAACCAGCTTGTCTTGAAGCTCTCCATCTCCTTTCTCCAGCAATAATCTGATACTCAGCTAACATTCCACCAGAACTTGTTCTTTTTTCAATTTTTGTAACTATTATTGGTTGCAATAATCCATATTTTTTAATTGACTCTGACAAAGAATTAAGCTCTTCTTCATTGAATTCTTTTCTTGGTTGATATGGATTAGGCTTAATTTTATCAATTTCAATCCAAAAAATAAACTCTTTTGTAGGCTCTGTGTTTTTTCCTGCGTTTTGATCTTTTTTAGGAATTAATGATTCCAATCCTTTTCCCATCATATGTTTAAAAAATTATTAAATTATCTTGATATAATTTCCCTAGCTAATTCTCTAAAAGCATGAACAGCAGTAGAATTAGGGGCTGATCTTAATATTGTTTTTCCTTCTATCGGAGATTCTGACAAAGATACTGTTCTTGGAATTACTGTATCAAACACATAGCCAGGAAAATTTCTTCTTAAGTCTTTAGCTATTTTTTGTGCCACTTTATTCCTTCTGTTGTACATTGTTAGAATTGAACCCAATATTTTAATGTCTTTTTCCATATTTTCATTAATAAGTCTAACATTGAAAAGAAGTTGTTCTAATCCTTCCATTGCTAAATATTCACATTGCACTGGAATTAAAACTTCATCAGCAGCAACCAAAGCATTAATTGTTAATATTCCTAAACTGGGCGGACAATCAATTAAAATAAAGTCGTAGTCATCTCTAACTTTATCAATTACTTCTTTTAATTTAAACTCTCTGTTTTTCAAATTAATTAATTCAATATTAGCTCCAGCTAAATTATAAGATGTTGGCATTATATCAAAAGCTAAAAAGGGTGTTCTTTTAATTATTTCTTTTGGAGATATTTGTCCAAGCAATGCTTCGTATAAAGAAATTGATAAATCTCTTGGTTTTATGCCCAATGAAAAGGTTGCATTAGCTTGAGGGTCAAGATCAACCAATAAAACTTTTTTACCAAAAGCAGTTAAGAAAACAGGCAAATTAACAGCAATAGCTGTTTTGCCTACTCCCCCTTTTTGATTAGCAATAGCAATTACTCTACTCATTGATATAATTATACTACTAAAGAAAAAAATTTACAAATATGGTTTTTTATGATAAATATATTTTACGCCGAAGTGGTGGAACTGGCAGACGCGTAGCACTCAAAATGCTATGGGAGTAATCCCGTGAGAGTTCAAGTCTCTCCTTCGGCACAATTGACTATGAATTACTTGTGTGATAAATATAATAGAGCTAAGAAGCTCTTAGCTGGCACATTAACAGGTGTAGAAGATGAAAAAGCTATTCTTTAGTCCGGTATATTATCTCAGTAAAGATAAAAGAACACCAACCATGCAGATAAATAACATCTATGGTCCTTTTAACAATCGGATGTCCATAGAGGTAAAGCTCGATGAAATAAATAAAAACGGGGAGATAAAAGAAATCTTGGTCTTTGAAGGAGAATTATTCTCCGTAAAAATAGATCAATTGAAGCTAAAATAAGCTTCTTTTTTTTACAAAACATCTTTGTTTACTTTTTCTCCTGGTAGTGTTGTTTTTCCTGGATATATTTTTCTTCCAGGATAAATTAATGTTCCAATTCCTGTTTTTGAACCATCTCCAATTATTGTTCCAAGCTTAATTCTTTTTGTATCAATTATTTTTCCATTAACTATTGTTTCTATTGTTTTTCCATCATGTTTTAAATTAGCAGTAATGGTTCCTGCTCCTAAATTACAATCAGAGCCAATAATTGAATCTCCCACATAAGACAAGTGACTAATATTGGTATTATCTCCAATAATACTATTTTTTATTTCCACTCCTTGACCTATTTTACAATTATCTCCAATGACTGCATTAGAACGAATAAAACAATTAGGTCCAATCACACAATTACAACCAATATATACTGGTCCTTCAATATATGCTCCACTTTTAATTATTGTTCCTTTACCAACAATAATTTTACCCTTAATAGAAACATTTGTTTCTTTTTTAATTTTTACTGATTTTTTCTTTTTAGAAAAAAAGAAGCTCAAAGCATCTAAAATATCCCAAGGATAAGATGCTGGAAACCAGAAATCAGCTTTAACGGCAAATAAATTATTGTTTTTTATAAAACTTTTAATATAATCTGTAAATTCATATTCTCCTCTTTCTGATTTTTCAATCTCTTTATCAATAATACTTTTAGGCAAAAAATATAATCCAGTATTAACTAAATTAGAAATAGGTTTTTCTGGCTTTTCAATAATACTTTTAACAATTCTTTTTTCTTCAATAATCACTCCAAAACTAGAAGGGTTATTGTGTTCTTTTACTAAAATACAAGGAAATGTTTTTAAAACTTTTTCAATATCTTCTTTAAAATAAAAATCATCTCCATTCAAAAGAAGAAACTTATCCTTAATTAAGGATTTTACAAGTTTAACTCCTCCCCCAGTTCCATTTAAATCTTTTTGAAAAACATATTTTATTTTTATCCCTTCGAATTCTTGACCAATCAAACCCTCTATTAATTCTTTCTTACAATTAACCACGATAATGACTTCTTTAATTAAGCCTTTTAGTTGTCTCAGGTTATGCTCTAATATTGATTCTCCAAAAACAGAAAACAATGGCTTTGGTTTTGTTAAAGACAAGGGCTCAAATCTTGTTCCATTTCCGGCTGCTAAAATTATTGCTTGCATAATAATTGAATAATAATATTACTTAATTTTTCTGGATCATGAATAACATCACCTTCTTTTGTTATAATGTCTTCTTTTATAAATATATTTGATTCTGTTTTTTGTTTAACTAAATCTAATAATTCGCTATGTTCTTTTTTGTAATTTTCTAATCTTTTATCAGAAATTTCTTTATTATTCAAAATAACATAATCTAAAGAACACTGTAAACATGTTTCTATGACATCTACAAAGTCTTCAACATAAAATCCATTAGATTCTCCTTTTTTGTTTAATAAATTAGGAATGTATATTTTCTTTGCTTTACTCTCTTTTATTGCTTCACAAGCTCCATTAACAAGAAGTACCTGCATTAAAGAAGAATAAATATCTCCTGGTCCAATAATTACTGCATCAGCAATACTTATTCTTTTAACTGTTTGGGGACAAACATTAACTTCTGGTCTTAAAAATATCTTTTCGATTTTTAAACTCGAGTCATGCTTGGGAACATCAATATTTATTTCTCCCACTATCTCTTGACCATTTTCTAAAACAGCCACTAAATCAGCATTATGAATTGTTGAAGGAAGTATCTTGTGCGTTCCTAGAAAATTATTCAATCTTTCAAATACTTCTCTGTATGAACATTTGTTTAAAACTAATCCAGCAAAAATAATATTTCCTAAAACGTGTCCCTTCAATTCTCCTTCATTAAATCTATAATTTAATAATTCTTTATCGTCAAAAGAAAGATTGGCTAGTTCAATAAAAGCCCTTCTTAAATCTCCTGGAGAAATAATGTCGTAATCATTTCTTAATTTTCCAGAAGATCCTCCTGAATCTAAAACACATGAAACAACAGTTAATTCCACATCTTTATCCTTTAATCCTCTTAAAACTGTTTTGGGCATGGCGTTTCCTCCACCAATGCAAACAACTTTCTTGGTTTTTTTTACAAATGGGTTTCTAAACATTTTTTAATGTTAGTTTCTTTTTTCTCTGTTATTCTTTTATTTACTATTTTTTCATAAGAGTCCTTGTTTTCACTATAAAATAGTCCTAAAGGAATCTTACCCTCTCCATTGTAATTCCACTCTTCAATTAATTCTCTTGCCTCTTTAATGTCTCTTTTTCTATCTTCAACCTCATAGACCCTATCGTTATAAAATTTAGAATTATCATAAAAAGAAATACATGGTTGAAGAATTTCAACAAAACTAAAACCTTCGTGATCAATAGCTTTTTTAATTATTGAAGATAAATGATCAATTTTTGAAGAAAAACTTCTAGCGATAAATGTTGCTTTAGAATCAAGCATTAGCTCTAAAGGATTTAAAGGTTCTTCAATTATTCCATCTGGAGTTGACCTTG
>DFZB01000022.1 GCA_002382025.1 Patescibacteria group bacterium UBA4067
AAGACAAGGTTATTGTTTTAAAGGCTAGGGCAAATGAATTTCCTTCTTTTTCTATAAGTAAAAATCAAAAAAGAGACTATTCGGATGGAATTAGCTTTTCTCATATTATTGGTTATGTTTCAAGAAGTAGTGAAAGTGGAGTGGCGGGAATAGAAGAATATTATAATAATGAACTCAAAGAGATAGGGGGCATAATCGAAAGAGAAAGAGATGTTTACGGAAATATTTTAAATGAAGAAATGATTAAAAATCCCGAATCAGGCAATAACGTTGTTTTGAATATCGATATGAATTTACAGAAAAAAACAACCCAAATTTTAGAATCAGTAATGAAAGACACTAATTCTAAATCAGGAACAGTTGTGGCAATGAACCCCAACACAGGAGAAGTATTAACAATGGTAACGTTGCCTTCTTATGATAATAATTTATTTTCGAAAAATTTATCCAATGAAGAATATAATAATTTATTAAAAAATTCTAATTTTTCTTTTTTAAATAGAGCAATTTCAGGAGAATATCCAATTGGATCAACAATTAAACCAATTATTGCTGTAGCGGCACTAAAAGAAGAAGTAATAACTCCTGAGAAAAATACTATTTATTGCGATGGACAAATATTATTAGGAGACGGAACATTTAAAAATGATTGGAGGCCTCACGGATATACTGATTTAAAAAAAGCCATTGCAGAATCATGTAATGTATATTTTTATACCATAGGAGGGGGATATGGAAACATAAAAGGATTAGGAATAAATAATATTGTAAAATACCTTGATTTATTTGGTTTAGGAAAGAAAACAGGAATTGATTTGAGTGGAGAGAATTCTGGTTTTATTCCTACGCCAGAGTGGAAAAAAGAAAGAACTGGAATTAGTTGGTATCCAGGAGATACATATAATATTTCCATTGGACAGGGTTATTTAAAAGCAACCCCACTTCAATTAGCAGTTTTTACTTCAGCTATTGCTAATGGAGGAAAAATAATTAAGCCTCAAATAGTTAAAAGCATAGTTGATAGTAATAACAATATAATAAAAGAATTTTTACCAGAAATTATTGAAGAAAATATTATCGAAGATAAGTTTTTAGAAAAAGTAAGAGAGGGGATGAGAGAAACAATACTTTCTTCTTATGGAACAGCTCATTCGTTAAGTTATTATAATTTTAGTTCAGCAGGAAAAACAGGAACAGCAGAAACATCTCAAAAAGGATCATTTCACAGCTTAATGATCGCTTTTGCTCCTTATGAAAACCCAGAAATAGTTGTTTCAGCAATTATTGAAAGTGTTGCTTATGAAAGATTATATATTAATGTTATTATGAGACAAGTACTAGATTATTATTTTAATGGAGACAAAGAGAAAAACCAAGAAATAGAAAACGAAGTATCGCCAAATTAAATATGAAAATTATTAATAAATGTTTATCTTTAAAAGAATTAGAAGGATATCTTGATAATAAGAGTGTAAAAAGAAAGATTGATAAGATTATTTTACATCACACCTCAGACTCTCTTTATAACTGGAAAAAAGGAAATGATTCTTGTTTATTGTATAAAAAATCATATGAGAAAAAAGGATGGACTTCTGGGCCACATTTTTTTATTGCTCCAGAGGGCATATGGCTTTTTATAGATATTAATATTCAGGGACAGCATGCTAACGAAGGAAATAATGGAAGTATTGGAATTGAAATGGTGGGGAATTATGATAGAAAATTACCAAATGATAAAATTTGGAAACAAACAAAAAAATTAATTAATATTCTTTTAGAAAAATTTAATCTTCAGAAAAAAGATATTCATCTTCATAGGGAATATAACAAAGAAAAAACTTGTCCTGGAAAAATGATAACAAAAAAATGGCTGTTTAGTCAGCTGTTGACAAAGTAAATATAATATTCTATTAATAATTTGGTGTAAGTAATGAAAAAAGCATTATTTAGTGTCGGTGTTTTCGGTGGAATTTTTAATTCCCAAGGAAAACTTCTCTTAAGAAAAAGAGACATGAACGGTTCTTTTCCTGGAAAGTGGGAACTTCCTGGAGGAGCAATTCAGAAAAAGCACCTTGAAATAGGAGATGAAAGAGCAATAGGCAAGGCTCTTCGAGAAAGAATTTTAGAAGAGCTTGACATCTTGGTTTTTGTCCAAAGAATGCCTTCAATGTATCCTGCTATGCCCTTAAATGGTGATGATATTGCTTTTGCAATAATCATTGGGAAGGTGCACAAAGGAATTAATTTCAGAGGAGAAACAAAGTTTGTTGATGTTGATGAACTTAAGTCTCTTGCTGAAAGCGGAGAATTTCTTTCTGGAAAAGGAAGAATGTACAGAATGTGCCTCAGAATGTTTGCAAGCAGAGATTGCCCGAACCCTGAATACCGAGAGTTAGCTGGGTTGTTTCTTTCTGATTTAACAAGGTGCTAAATAACAGCACCTTTTTACTATTGATTTGTTTTTAATATATGGTATATTATTCAAATAATAATAAAATATTAACATGGAAGAAAAATATATAACTAAAGAAGGCCTAGAAAAGCTTAAAAAAGAACTAGAAAGACTAAAAAAAGAAGAAAGAGCCAAGATTGCTAATGAGTTAAAAGAAGCAATCTCTTTTGGTGATTTATCAGAGAATGCTGCTTATGATGAAGCTAAAGAAAACCAAGCTTTTATTGAGGGAAAAATATTAGAGTTGGAAAAACTAATAAGTAATGCTAAGATAATTAAAAAAGAAGAAAACAAAGGCTGGGTACAAGTTGGTTCAGTGGTTACTTTAACTGATAACAAAACAGAAGAAAGCTATGAAATAGTTGGAGAAGAAGAAGCTAATCCAATAGAAAAAAGACTATCTTTTAAATCTCCTTTGGGTCATGCTCTTTTAAACAAGCCTAAAGGAGCTCAAGTAGAAATAACAACAGCAAAAGGAGTTATTAAGTACAAGATTTTAAAAATTGACTAGTATGTCAACCCTAGAAGAAATTAGAAATAATAGAATAGAGAAAAAAGAAAGATTAGAAAATCTTAGTATTTCTCCATATCCAATAAATACAAAAAGAACTCACGAAATCACAGAAGTTTTAAAAGAATTTAATTCTATTTTTGAAAAAGAAGAAGAAGTGATTATTGTTGGAAGAATAAAAACAATGAGAGCTCATGGTGCTCTAACTTTTTTTGATATAGAAGATGGAACCGGAAAAATACAAGTAATGTTTGCTAAAGATAAATTAGGAGAAAAAAACTATAATTTCTTTGCAGAGAACTTTGACATTGGTGATTTTGTTGAAACAAGGGGAACAGTTTTTAAAACCAAAAGAGAAGAGAAAACAATCGAGGGAAGAGATTTTAAAATGATTTCTAAAAGTTTAAGGCCCTTGCCTGAGAAATGGCATGGACTTAAAGACATTGAAGAAAGATATAGAAAAAGATATCTTGATTTAATTTTTTCACCAGAAACAAAAAAGAAGTTTGAAATTAGATCAAAAACAATTCAAGAAATTAGAAAATTTCTTGATGATAAAGGATTTTTTGAAGTAGAAACACCAATTTTACAAACAATTTATGGGGGAGCAAGAGCTAAACCATTTAAAACTCATTTAAATGCTTTAGATATTGATTTGTTTTTAAGAATTTCTCCTGAATTATATTTAAAAAGATTAATAGTTGGTGGTTTTGAAAAGGTTTATGAAATAGGTAAGTGTTTTAGAAATGAAGGCTTAGATAAGTTTCACAACCCTGATTTTACAATGCTTGAATTTTATTGGGCATATGTTGATTATAAGGAATTAATGAAATTAACTGAAGAATTAATTAAAAAAGTATTAAAAAATGTTTTAGGAGTAACCACTATAAAATATGGAGAAAATGAAATCAATTTTTTATCTGAATGGGAAAGAATCGAATTTTTTTCTTTATTAGAAAAGTATACTGATATTAAATACGAAGAAGTAAACCAATCAGTATTATTAAAAAAAGCTAAAGAATTGAAAATCGATGTTCCAGAAGGGGCAGATAAAGCAAATATTGCTGACGAGATTTATAAAAAATATTGTCGACCAAAAATGATTCAGCCAACGTTTGTTATTCATCATCCTTATGGTTTTCAACCTTTAGCTAAAAATTTTGATGAAAATAAATTAGCTAGTTTTCAATTAGTAGTTGGTGGAACAGAAATTATTAATGCTTTTTCTGAGTTAAATGATCCCATTGAACAAGCAAAGAGATTTAAAGAGCAAGAGAAAATGTTTAAGGGTGGTTTTGAAGAAGCACAAAGATCTGATGAGGAATTTATAGAGGCCTTAGAGTATGGAATGCCACCTGTTGCTGGTTTTGGTTTGGGAATAGATAGATTTGTTTCTATAATCACAGATTCTTCCTCTTTGAGAGAAGTGATTTTATTTCCATTAATGAAAACAAAGGAATAAAAAAATCAGGTTTAATAACCTGATCTAATTGCATTTATGGTTCTAACTTAAATATTAATAAAACTACCTATCCATCATTTTTTTCTTTCTTGTCAATGCTGTTTTTTTCTGTTATATAATTCTCAGGTCTTTTAAATTGACCAGGAGAAAATTTGATGAGAAAACTCTCAGAAGAAGAAATAATCGACTTGTTCAAAAAGAACAATGCTTACTGGGTCCACAGTGGAAACCCAGAAGATCCGCATGTTGAACTAACTAATGGATATTGTAGTAACGGGTATTTTAATTGCTCAAGTATATTACGCTTTCCAATGATTAATGAGCTTTTGGCAGAATGTATTTGTTCTAAGTTAATAAATGCTGGGATTGAGGATAATTACCCAGAATGGGTTGTTGGCTCTTCTTACGCAGCAATAACTATTTCCTATGAAGTAGCTAGAAAACTGGGAACAGAATATGCTTTTGCTGAAAAATCAGATACACCAAAGGAGTTTACATTTAAGAGATGGACTATTCCTGAGGGAGCCATTGTTCTTCAAATAGAGGAACTAATAACAACACTACAAACAGTTACTGCTGTTAGAGAAGCCATTGAAAAACATAATAAATATAGGGTAGAATTTTTACCCATGATTGGAACAATTATTTTCAGACCATCTTCGTTTTCTAACAAATATTTTATAGGAAAACAAGAAATAGATATTATATCTTTATTTCAAAAAGAAGTTTGGGCTGTTGCTAAAAAAGATTGTCCACTCTGTAATTCTGGATCTATTCGATATCGGCCAAAACATAATTGGTCTCTCCTTAAATAAAGAGGTTTAACCCTCTTTTTTTAGTTTGATTTTTTTTATTAAAATGATATGATATTGTTATATAATTAAATAAATCAAAAATATGCTAGATATTAAGTTTATTAGAGATTATCCTGGATTAATAAAAGAAGCTTCTCGAAAAAAGAAAATCAAATTTGATGTTGAGTACTTATTAGATGTTGATAGAAAAAGAAAAGAATTAATGAAATTAATAGAAGAATTGAATGCTATAAAAAATCAAGCCAATAAAAGAATACAATTAGCGGAAAGTGAAGAGGCAAGAAAAACAATTATTGCTCAAATGAGAGAGTTAGATGTAAACTCAGACATGCAAAACAAAGAATTCAAGAAATTAGATGAAGAATTTAAAAGATTAATGCTTTTGGTTCCAAACATTCCCGATGAATCAGTGCCAGAAGGTGATTCTGATTTAGATAATGTTGAAATAAGAAAATGGGGTAAAATTCCAGAATTTAATTTTCCAATCAAAGACCATATTGAATTAGCTAAAGATTTAGACATAATTGATTTTGAGAGGGGGTCAGAAGTAGCTGGTTTTAGAGGTTATTTTCTTAAAAAACAAGCTGCTTTAATATGTATGGCTATTTGGCATTACACCACAGATATTTTGAGTAAAAAAGGATTTATTCCAATGATTACGCCATCTTTAGTTAAAGAAGAGGCTTTAAGGGGAACAGGGTATTTACCTCAACAAGAAGATGAGGTTTATCGTGCTACTGATGGAATGTATTTGGCAGGAACATCAGAGGTTCCAATTATGAGTTATCATGCAGGTGAAACTTTAAAAGAAGAAGATCTTCCATTAAAATACACCGGATTTTCTTCTTGTTTTAGGACTGAAGTAGGAAGTTATGGAAAAGATACTCAGGGTATATTTAGGGTTCATGAATTTATGAAAATTGAACAAGTTGTTTTGTGTGAAAACAATAAGGAGGAATCAATTCGCTTGCACGAAGAAATTACTAGAAATGCAGAAGAAATTTTACAAGGACTAGAAATTCCTTATCATGTTGTCTTAAATTGCACAGGAGATCTTGGATTGGGTCAAGTTAAAAAGTATGATATTGAAGCATGGGTTCCTTCTCAGAAAAAATATAGAGAAACACATTCTTCTTCATATTTTTTTGATTTTCAAACAAGAAGACTTAATATTAAATACAAAACAAATCAAGGAGAAACAAAATTAGCTTATTCGTTAAACAATACTGGCATTGCTACGCCAAGAGTATTAATACCTTTACTAGAAAATAACCAACAAAAAGACGGTAGCATAAAGATTCCAAAGGCACTACATAAATATTTAGGATTTAAAGAAATTAAAAAATGATAGAATTAAAAGAAAAAATAATAAATGTTTCTGGAATTGATACTAGATATAGAATAGTAGGAAAAAGTAATAAAAAAGTTTTAATATTCCATGGTTGGGGAGCCACTTCATATTCTTGGAGGGATATTTCTTATTGTTTAGCAAAAAAAGGGTTCGAGGTTATTGCAATGGATTTACCTGGTTTTGGAGAAACTCAACCCCCAGAAGATGCTTGGGATTCTAATGATTATATTAAATTTTTAACATCTTTTATTAAAAAATTAAAATTAGACAATTTTTATTTAATTGGTCATTCTTTTGGAGGAGCTTTAGCATTAAAATTTACATCAAAGAATCTAGGAATGATCAATAAGTTAGTTTTATGTGACGCAGCCATAATTAGAAAAGAAAGACTTGATTTAAGACAAAAAATAATCAAATCAGTTTCAAGAAGTTTTTCTAAAATAATTGCTAAAACACCTTTTTATCATTTTTTTGAAAGAATAGCATATTGGTTTGCTGGTGCGCATGATTATTATAGTGCTAATTCTATAATGAAAGAAGTATTTAAAAAAGTAATAGAAGAAGACATGAGTGATATTGCTTCTAAATTAAAAAAAGAATGTTTAATTGTTTGGGGTCAGTATGATCAAGCAACCCCCCTAGAAGATGCTTTTATTTTAAATAATTTAATAGAAGATTCTCGCTTAAGAGTAATTATTGGAGCTGGACATAATCCTCATAGAAATAATAAAGAGGAATTGTGTAGGGTTTTATTAAGATTTTTTGAAGTATGATTAATTTTCTTCTTCTTTTATTTTTTTTGTGGTTTTTTAAAATTATTAAAGATATTTTCTTTTGGCTTTACTTATGGCAATTAAAAAATTATCACATTGGAAGATTTTTAGCCCATTTTAAAACTGAAACAGGAAAGAAATTAATTATTAGTTGGTTTTTTATTTTAATTTTTGCTTTAATTACTAGATTTCATTTTAATTATTTCATTTTAATTATTTATTCTCTATATTGTTCATATAGTTTTATTAATTTATTTTTAAAAAGATTTAAATATCCAGAATTTACTAAAAAAGCATTATTTTTATTTTTATCAACTATTTCTTTTTTTGTATTAGTATTATTCTTTTTAAAAGAAGTTATTTTTATAGATAAAATCACTCTTCTTCTGTTACTAGTAATCGACTTACTCATTCCTTTGTTTGTTTCTTTGGTTGTTCTTTTTTTTCAGCCAATAACAATTGTTTTAAGAAATAGAGTAATAAACAAAGCAAGGAGAAAAAGAAGTAAATTAGATAATCTTTTAACAATTGGAATAACGGGAAGTTTTGGCAAAAGCTCAGTTAAAGAGTTTTTGAAAACAATTTTGTCTGAATCTTTTAAGGTTGTTTCTACTAAAGATAATAAAAACTCAGAAATGGGTATTTCCGAAATAATTTTAAAAGACATTAATGAAAATCACGAAATATTTATATGTGAAATGGGTGCATATAATAAGGGTGGGATTAAATTATTATGTTCAATAGCCAAGCCTAAAATAGGAATTATTACAGGAATTAATAGTCAGCATTTAGCAACTTTTGGTTCACAAAATAATATTATTCAGGCCAAATTTGAATTAATAGATTGTTTACCCAAAGAAGGACTAGCGGTTTTAAATTGGGAATCAGAATTAGTAAGAAATGGATTCAAAAGAGACATAGCTAATATTAAATATGGAGAAGATATTTGGGCAGAAAACATTGAGATTGAAAAAGACAAAGTTTCTTTTAAAGCTTGTTTTAAAACAGGCAAATCAATTAAAATAGAAGCTAATGTTATTGGTTCTCAAAACATAATAAATTTATTATGTGCTATTGCTGTTGCCAAAAAACTAGGAATGGAATTAAAAGAAATTGCTATTGCAATAAAAAAAATCAAAAACAATAATTTTTATTCTAAAAAGAATATAGATATTATTGATTTTACTTATTCTTCTAATCCCGCTTCTGTTTTAGCTCATTTAGATCATTTGAAATTATGGAAAGGGAAAAAAATAATAGTGATGCCATGTTTAATTGAGCTTGGAAAAGAATCAAAAAATGTACACAAAAATATTGGTCAAAAAATTCAAGAAAACTGTGACTTAGCAATAATTACAACCAAAGAATGTTTTAAAGAATTAAAAACAAAAAAAGCAGTATTTATTAATAATCCCAACGAAGTGTATGATATGATAAGAGCAAATTCTTCTTTTGATAGCGTTGTTCTTTTAGAGGGAAGAGTTAATGAAAAAATAATTAATTTATTGAAAAAATGAAAGAAATAATTTACACTTCTTTGTTTCCTAATTTTGAAAAAGACGATGTTTCTTTATGTTTTAGATTACTTTTTTCTTCTTTGAAAAAAGGAGAATACATTAAAGAATTAGAATTAAATTTTCAAAATAAATTTGGCTTTAACCAATGTTTATCATTTAACAGTGGTAGAAGTTGTTTGATGGCAATATTAGAGGCAATAAACATTAAAAAGGGTGATGAAGTAATTGTTCAAGGCTTTACCTGTAATGCAGTTATTAATCCAATTATTAATATTGGTGCAAAACCAGTATATGTTGATTTAAAAAAAGATTTAAATATTGATGAAAAAAAAATACAATCTTTTATTTCTTCTAAAACAAAAGCAGTGATTGTTCAACATACTTTTGGTTGGCCAGCCGAGATTGAAGAGATTCGTGATATATGCAAAGAAAACAACATATATTTAATTGAAGATTGCGCTCATTCTTTAGGAGCAAAATATAATGGCAAATATGTTGGCTCTTTTGGAGACATTAGCTTTTTTAGTTTTGGAAGAGATAAAATTATTTCATCTGTTTTTGGGGGAATGGTTGTTCTCAATAATCAATCTTTAAAAATTAAAGAATATGCTTTTCCTTCAAACTTATGGACAATTAATCAATTGTTTTATCCCATTTTAATGCAATATGTTTTTTTACCTTTATTTAGATTTAGAATGGGAAGGTTGTTTTATTCTTTAATGTTTGAATTAAATATTTTTTCCTTGCGTTCAGTTACTAAAAAAGAAAACAAAGGAATGTTGCCAAGCTATTTTGGTAAAAAGATGCCTAATGCTTTAGCTAGACTAGCGCTTAATCAATTAGATAAGATTGATAAATTTAATGAAAAAAGAAAACAAGCTGCTAAATTATATTTTAAAGAATTTAAAAACACATCAATTAAAATGGTTTTCAGTGAAGAATATGGAAAAAGAGAGCCAGTTTTTTTAAAATTTCCAATATTAGTTAAAAATCCAGAGACAATTTTAAAGAAATTAAGAAAAGAAAACATATTCTTAAATGATGGTTGGAGAGAAACAGTAATTGTTCCTCCCTTAACCAATCAAAAAACAATGAAATACAAGGGCGACTGTATTTTAAGTGAATCAATGTCAAAGCAAATAATCTCTTTGCCTACTCACATGAAAATAACAAATAAGGATATTGTAAAAATTGCATCAATAATAAAAAAAGAGTATAATTATTGAATTAATAATTAATTTAAAGTAATAAAGATATGTTTGATAAACTAAAACAATTAAAAAGATTAAAAGATTTTGAAGATTCTTTGAACAAAGAAAGACTAGAAAAAGAAATAAATGGAACAAAAGTAATAATTAATGGAAAAACTGAAATAATTAGTATTTCTTTAAATCCAGAATTAAGCAAAGAAAAACAAGAAGAAGTTTTAAAAGAATGCATTAATAGTGTTTCTCACGAAGCAAAAATGATTATGGCTAAAAAAGCTCAAGAAATATCAGGAATGGGCTTTTAATTATAAAGTATGAATATATTTCCAACCATAACAACAATTAATCGAAAATGGAAAGAAAAGATAAAAGAAGCTGATGAATTAGGATTAACAGAGGTAGCTGTTTTTCCCACCACACTTGAAAAAGAAGAGAGAGAGGAGCTTTATGATTTTTTAATACATTCGAAGATCAAAAAAATTCCTTTTGTTCATTTAAGATCAGATATGAGTTTGGAGGAAATAGAGTTTTTCATTAAAAAATATAATACGCAAATTTTTAATATTCATAGCGAAAAATCATATCCAATTCCTAATCAATGGATGGAATATGCTAATATTATTGCAATCGAAAATACATACGAATGTTATTTAAATGAAGAAGAAATTAAAAAATTTGGAGGAGTTTGTGTTGATTTTGCTCATTTAGAAAACGAAAGAATGACTGATTTAAATAAGTTTTATAAAAATTGTGAAACAATAAACAAGGTTTCTGTTAGATGTAATCACATAAGTGCAATTAAAAAAACTTTTAAAATTAAAGAAGATGGCGATAGATTAAGATACGATAGTCATTTTTTTGAAGATTTTTCAGAATTCGATTATCTTAAAAAGTATTCTATTGATTTTTTCTCTAATTATTGTGCTTTAGAATTAGAAAACAGATTATCAGAACAACTAAAAGCAAAAGAATATATATTAAAAATTCTTCAAGGACGTGATGATTATGTTAAAAAGTTTTTAACCAATGACTATTAAGGAAATAAAAAATAAGAAAGAGTGGGAAGATTTTCTTTTTTTGTGTAAAGAAAAAACCTTTTGTCATTCTTGGAATTGGGGAGAGTTTAATAATTCAATGGGGGATAAAATATGGCGTTTTGGTGTTTTTAATCACGAATTAATTGCTGTTTTTTTAGTAATTAAAATTAAAGCAAGAAGGGGAAGCTTTCTTTTTATTCCCCATGGACCTATTTTTTTAAATAATATTAACAGAGAAGCAATAAAAAATATCCTTGATTATTTAAAAGAATTAGGAAAAAAAGAAAAAGCTATTTTTTTGAGAATTAGTCCTTTATTTTTAAAAAATCAAGATAATGATAAAATATTTAAAGACCTAGGGTTTATTGATGCACCAATGCATATGCACCCAGAAATTACATGGGAATTAGACTTAAATTTGAACGAAGAAGAATTATTAAAGAACATGAGAAAAACAACTCGTTATCTTATTCGTCAGGCAGAAAAAGACAAAGATATAGAAATTATTAAATCAATTGATAAAAAGGATTTGGAAGAGTTTAAAAAAATATATGAAAAAACAGCCAAAAGACATTCATTTGTTCCTTTTTCAGAAAATTATTTAGAAAAAGAATTAGAAGTTTTCTCAAAAGACAATGAAATATTGATTTTTTCCGGTAAATATAAAGAAGAAACAATATCTTCTGCAATGATAATATTTCATTCTAACAGGGGTTTTTATCATCAAGGAGCATCTTTATCTTCAAAAATACCAGTTTCATATTTATTACAGTGGGAGGCAATAAAGGAAGCGAAAAGAAGAGGATGTGAAAAGTATAATTTTTGGGGAATTGTTCCTGACACAGAAGAAAACAAAAATCATCCATGGAAGGGGTTATCATTATTTAAAAAAGGATTTGGAGGTTATGAAAAAGATTACATTAAAACAAAAGATTATTTATTGAATTTAAGGTATTGGTTGATTTATGTATTTGAAAAATTAAGAAAGAAAAAGAGAAACCTATGAGAAGAAAAAGAAAATACAAGAAAAAGAAAAATAATATTTTCAAAAGATTTTTTGGAATTATTTTAAGTGTTTTAATGTTTTTTATCATTGCTTTTTCTGCGCTTTATCATTTTTCTCCTAATTTTAAAATAAAAGGATTTGAAGTAATAGGGGGTACGACAATATCTCAAGAAGAATTTAAAAAGGAAGCTCAAGATCTTTTTACCTCTTCTTTTAATATTTTAGGTCAAGAAATTATAATAGATAATATATTTTTATCTTTTAAAAATAAAACAGAAGAATTAACGAACAAATTTCCAGAAATAGAAAACATTTCCATTAAAAAGGATTTTTCTAAAAGTATAATTTATTTAGAGATTAAAGAAAAAGACCCAGCAGTTATTTGGTGTAACAATCAAAAATGTTCTTTGTTGGACAAAAAAGCAAGTTTTATTCGTGATTATAATAATAGAGAAGTTCTTCCAATGATCGAGGAAAAAGAGGAAGGAGATTTCAAAAGAATAGAAATAATAAAAGCAGTTTTTAAATTAGAAGAAACAATAAAACAAAATAATTTAAAAGCAGAGAAATATCTTCTTTACTCAGAAAAATTTATTATTAACAACATTAATGGTTGCGATATTTTATTTGACTTAAATAATGACTTTGATTGGCAACTAGAAAAAATGGAAACAGTTTTAAAGCAAGAGAAATACATAAACAATTTGAATAATTTTGAATACATAGACCTTAGATTTACCAATCAAGTAATTGTAAAATAGATTTTTTAACAAAATTATGTTCAATGTTACTGGGGGATTCAACTATTGACAACAATATTGTTATTTGTTATTGTATAAAATACAAATATGAAAAACAAAATTTTCAAAACAATATTTTTTCTTTCAATAATATCAATGATTTTTATTGGAGGAGAAGCAATGGCTGCTACTTGTAAATACCCACTTCCTATTTGGGGTACGTGGCCATCTCAATTAATGTCTAGTAGTGTAAGTTCATTCTGTGGTCAATCAACCGATCTTTTAGTAACCAGATATAATGGTACTAGTACAAACCTAGGAAGAACATTAGTTACATCTGGTTGGACTTATCAAATGACTGGCGATCCAATTATTAATTCAACAACTTATTCTAATTCTAATTATCCAATAAAAACATATTTTGTTTGGCAATGCTCTGATAGCAATGGTCAAAATCCTGTTCTTTGTAATCAAACTGAAATTTATTCTGCTTGTGGTTCTTCTGCTGGACAATCATTTACTAGTTCACCAACTACTAATCTTTGTGCCTATGGAACAGCATCAAGTGTTACTTATGCAACAGGAATGAGAATACCAGTAGATTCTGGAAGCTATGCTGAATACAGCAATATTTATTATTGGACCTGTACTAATTCTGGAAACACAGGAGATAAAACCTATTGTTTTGCAAGAGGCATTAAAGCTCCAATCAATGGACAATGTGGCACTGCTCATCAACAATCATTTACTAGTTCACCAACTACTAATCTTTGTAGCGTAGGAAATCCTTCAAACGTAACAGGCTCTGGTCCTTGGTACTGGACTTGTTATGGAGAGAACGGAGGAACTAATGCATCTTGTTCAGCT
>DFZB01000007.1 GCA_002382025.1 Patescibacteria group bacterium UBA4067
CAATATGTATGTGAACTTATGCAGTCACTGGTTTTATTTGGCTTAATAATTTCAAACTCTTCGTGTTTGTTTCTTAAAAATTTAATTAAATTGGGCGTATTTCCGTCTATCCTTCCAAATTCAGCTAATATTAAGGATATTTCTTTTTTACAGTTTGGAACACTACCGCCCCTGTATTTTAATTTTATTTGTTCCCAAGTTCCACCTATACCAAAATTAGTAGTCGTACGTACCCAATAATATAATTTTTCTTGTTTTTTTACGCTTAATCCCGAGTTATCTAAATAAGCTTTTAGTTTATTTTCTTCCATTTCAGACAACGTTATTAAACCCATAAAAGTATTATTAAAGACATTATCAAACACATCAAGCAAAATTCTTTTTGCTAAGTTTTCGTTTAGTATATCCTCTAAACAAAAACCTCTAGTTTTTTCTTTGTTTTGTATCCTTTTTCTGACTACAGATTCAAAGCTATCTTTTCTTTCTAGAGAAAGCTCAAATCTTAAAGCAGTCCTTTTAACTTTTCCTTCTGCAAAGCCTTCTTGTATTGTTTTTTCAGTCTTGGTATAGCCATTACTCAAAATATTACCCATAACATCGTAAATAACATAGCCCTGCGTAGTATTCCAGAATTTAATGCAACGTCCGTGATTGCCGTCATTGTATTTATGAAAATTGTAATCGGAGCTTGGCTTGTAATCAAATCTTGAAAGAGTTTCAACAACTTTGTTTGCTTCTCCCAGTTCTGGGGGGAGCTTTATTATTTTAGAAAAATCAGCCCTTTTTACGATTGCTTTTCTAAGGTTTTCTTTTGAAGTAATGATTCCTAAATTATCTAAGCGATTCAATAGAGCAATATATATTTTTTCTAAATCTTCGCTATCAATTTCAAAAAGATTACTTCCATATAATAACTTAGGTAGGGAAGCTTGAATTTCTAAAATTTCTTTCGGTTCGTTTGCTGAATTAGTTTTTGTAGCTTTAGTTATGGACGGACAATAAAGTCCTTGCTTCTTTAGGTTTCTATTATATGTTTCGGAATATTCAGAGTTTATAGCAAAACCACGTCCGTGTTGGGTTTTTCTGCCGTCAAGTTTGTTGTCTGGCATCAATTCAAACTGGTCGCTATTTAATGTGAGAACAATACTATCTATCATTTTTATTTTTATTTTCAGGTTTTTTATAGAGCTGTGGGTTTATTCTTTTATCTACATCTAATAGCAAACTGAAAAATCCGAACAAATTTTGTCTTGCTTCCCAGTATTCTTTATCTTTATAAGACAATTCAATTGATTTTTTCTTTTCTGCTTTTTGCATACTCTAATCATAAACCACCCTCTGGGTTAAAATTAGCCAGAGGGTTGGAGAGGGTTTTAATAAAAATTATTTGTTTTTGATTCAATAAAAAAAAGGAATTATTTTTAATNNAAAACCCCTCTAGGTATCCAATGATAAAAACACACTTTTTTTGTTGTCTATAAATTCAAGCTTTATTTTTCCTTTCAGTTCTTTTATTTTTTGCAACTCTTTAATCGTGTATTCTATTATGGTTCTTTTTGTATTTGCTGAAAGATAATTATCTTTGAGTAAGCTATTGTTAGCATCTTTTGGAAGAGCAATACATTCAAACACAGTGTTTACGGTTTTGGCAACCTTAAGCGGGCTAGAAAGTGCCATAAGAAGCTTAAATTTTCTTGTCCCCGAGCCCCCTATTTTTATTTTTGGTCCTTGTTTATAAAATTTTAAGTATCCAACTCCTTTTTCCTCAAAAACGCTTACCTGGCCATTTTTATTGGCTATTTTTTTCTGTTCTTTTGTGGCTTCTTGTAATTGCTTATCGTCAGCTCCTTCTTTGTTATTATTGTTTTGTTTTTGCCTTTCTATTGTTTTAATATTTACGTCAAATAGTGTCTTTTTTTCATTTTTTTCATAATCTTTATATTTATTTGATTTTTTAATTTTATTTTTTATTTTTGAGAATTCATCCCAATTGACAATTTTAAAACTGATTATTTCTTCCTTAAATTTTTTAGGTTTTAACAAAGCGTCCGATAGAGCAAATTTATTATTAGGACAATATAAATTATTTCTTAATCCAATGAGAACCACGCCTTTAGTTTTTTTAAACTTTATTGAAATTGGCAGGTGCAAGTTTGATATTATGTTTTTTCTTAAAAGAAAAACCAAAAACTTTTGAGCTTCTAATGTTTTAGTGTGAAGAAAGATATTGTTGTAATCAAATGTTGGGGGAATTTTTATAATAAATTCCTTTCTGTCTTTATCGCGCACAAATTCTTCATATTCATAATCTACACAATCAATTAGTTGGCAAATTGCTTCATTGATTTCAAATACAATTTTTTCAGATAAAATATCTGTAATTGATAACCATTTTTTTGGAGGATTTTTCCATATGGTTTTTTTAATTTCAGAATCTTTAAGAAACTTATTATTTGAGTCGGGTTTCATTATGTTGTGTTTTGTATTATTTTAAGTTTAGCTTATTATAAAACAACAAAAAAGTAAACCATTGTAAAGCAAGCGCTTGCTTTTAAGATAAGTCTTTGATATACTATAGAAAAGTTGGTTAGTTGTAATTATTAAGTATTTTAATCATTATTATGACCAAGAAACAAAAAACTAAAACTAAAGCACTTGATGTTGCTTTTTATTTTATAAAGAAAGGGCTAGACGAGAAGAAACCAATAACAAATAAAAAGCTACAAAAGCTTGTTTACTATGCTCAAGCTTGGTCGCTTGTTTTGAATAATGAAAAATTATTTAAAGAAAAAATAGAGGCGTGGGTTCACGGACCAGCTATTCCTAGTCTATATGAGAAATTTATGCAATTTGGCTCAAAGCCAATAGTATTAGAATTATCAGAGCTTGAACATATAAATTTTTCTAAAAAGCAAGAGGAGTTGTTATCTAGTATTTGGCAGGTATATGGTAAGTATCCAGCAGATTATCTTGAGGCTCTTACTCATTCTGAATTGCCGTGGCAAGAGGCTCGTGGTGGTATGCCAGACTCCCAACCGTCAAATAATATTATCAAAATAGAAACTATTAAAGAGTTTTATGCCAGAAAACTTAGAGAAAATAGTAAGCGAGGAGATTAAGGAGACGATAGAGGGGGAAAGATTGCCAGCAACGATGGCTATTTCTTCAGAGCTAAAAGAATATGATAACTATAATGTAGTTTTAAGTTTTGAGATGTATAATCAAAACCGTTGTGAAATATATCATCTACAAAAACTAGATGCAAAAAGGCTTACGAGCGAATTAAAAAAAATGACGAGCACCTTAAGAAAACATTTTTTACATCAAGGTACTTCGGGAATAGCCTGTAAGCCAGTTGAAGACGGGGGTAATTACGAGTCTCTTTTTACTGTATTGCAAAAAGACGTAGAGTTGTTGGAAATAGATTATACTAGTACGGGAAGAATTTTCGGGTATTTTACAAAAAATATTTTTAATATTGTAGCAATTAAGGTCAAACATACCAAAAGTGCTAAATATACTTAAATTAACTCAAAACTATATTATAAGTTGAAACAAGAGCGTCTAATTCTACCCTTAACGCTTTCCAGTCAAGCTGGGCAAGAGCGTTCTTTAAGGGGAGCAAAATAAAGACCGACCCTTTCGTCGGTTTTTGATTTATGATATGATAATTGATATAATAATTAAATATAATAAATTATTTAAAAATGAATAAAAATACTCTTTTATTAATAAATGCTTTGTTTTTTATTTTATCAGTTATCCTTTTTGCCCCATATTATGAAATAAGTGATATTATTATAAATTTAATTATTATTTATCCATTATTGAATATCGTCTTTATTTTATTAAACAAGGACTGGAAAAAAATCTCCTTTCTGATGGTTATTCTTAACCTATCAATGTTTATATATGCTGTTTATGGTACTTTTGTAGGAGCTATTACAAGCACACATTTTTTTAGTAATTTTTTACAAACGATTTTGATTAATGCATGTTATAGTGTTTTTGTATTTTTAAATTTTAAATATTCGATAGAAAAAATTACGAAACCCTTAAGAAAAAATGAAGAAAATAATTTTGAGATGGAAAACAATGCATTAAAAAATATTTCTTCTGGATCAGGTTTTTATAAAATTATTGTAAAAATAAATAAAATTTTTGTTACTCTTTTTCTTTTTGTCGGTCTTTATTTATTTTTATCTTTAAATCAAATACCTCAAAATGCCGGATTGCTTGCAATGGCGCCAATGATGATTTATTCTGGAATTTTTTTCTTAGCCACATTAATTTTTATTGTTTACTATTTATTTTATTTTTTACAAGATATTAAAAATAAAACTGTCAATAAAATTATTCTTGTAATTAATAAAATAATTAATACAGCAACATTTATTTTTTTAATATATATCTTTTTATTTTTTCTTTACGTATTTTTAAAATAAATAGCTCTAATATCGTCCAATAATTGAAATTAAGTATTTTAAAGACCGACTCTTTTGTCGGTTTTTATTTTGTGGTATAATAAATTTAATATAATAATATTTAAAAATATGAAAAATATTTATCTAAAAATTTTGGCTGCATTGGCTTATGTTGCCATGGTAGCGGTTAATTCTTTAGCTAATATTTTGCCAATCAACAATAGGACTACTGGCGAGGTGTCTGATGCTTATACTAATCTTTTTGCTCCAGCCGGTCTGACTTTTTCAATTTGGGGCTTGATATATCTTCTCTTGGCTGGATATGTAATTTTTCAATTTACCAAGGACGGTCAAAATAAAGAAGGTCTCATCAAAAAAATTAACCCTTTATTTATCGCTACCTCGTTGGTTAATATTGCTTGGATCTTTGCCTGGCATTATGACTATATAGGTCTATCAGTGATTCTAATTACGACATTATTAATTCTGCTCATCAAGATCGCAGATATTTTACGTGAAGAACAGTTTACTGCGTCAGAAAAATTATTTATCTCTATGCCTTTTAGTATTTATTTTGGTTGGATTACAGTTGCGACCATTGCTAATATAACGACATTTTTAGTTAGCCTTGGTTGGAACGGGTTTGGCATTGCAGATTTTATTTGGACGAGTATTATTCTTTTGATTGGCGCTTTAATCGGAATTTTGCGTTTAAAGAAGGATAGAAATATTGCTTATGGCTTAGTATTGATTTGGGCTTATCTCGGAATACTTCTTAAACATTTTTCCGTTTCCGGTTTTAACGGGCAATATCCAATTGTTATTGCAACCGTAATCGTTTGTCTGGTTTTATTCGTATTTTTTACGAAGAGAACTAAGTAGTGAGAAATTATAAAATATCGATTACTGTTAAGGATTCTATTTTTTGGTAAAATTAAATAAAATTTATTTTAAATATATGAATATTTTAAAAATACCTCGTATGGAGAAAGATGAATATGATCGCTTAATTCACGATAATTATATTTGTCGCATTGCCTTTCGGGGAGATAGTTTTCCCTATATTGCTCCCTTTCTTTATAGTTTTGATGGAAAATATCTTTATTTTCTGCCAACTCGTTATGGTCGTAAAATAGATTACTTTAATCAAGATCCACATGTTTCAGTAGAAATTGAATATTATGCTAGCGATCTTTCTAATTACAAATTTATTAGCTTGCGGGGCACACTAGAAGAAGTTAAGGATAATGTTGAGAAACAACGGGTAAGGTCTGACTTTGTTAATTTAATTAGAGAAAGAAAATTATCCCCTAACGTTTTGGTTGCGCTAGGATACATGGCGAGTGATTCACCAGAAATCATTATTCAAGAAGATAGAAATATGGTGTGGCGTTTAATAGATGTTAAAGAGATTATTGCCCTTAAGAATGCTTAACTGAATCATAAATTAGCTTATTAGTTATGGACCGACCATTTCGTCGGTTTTTGTTTTATGATGTTGTTATTTCCCATTAATTATGATATTTTTTAAGCAATGAATAATTTGCCTTATCAAGAACAGTTAGACAGAATAAAACGTTTAAAAAAAGAAATTGATGTTTTTTCAGTTGCTACAGATGATAATTTTGAAAAAGCCATAGACGCTTTTACCTCTTTTTTTATACAATGCTATCACTTAAGAGATTGGTTAGTTGAAAGCCGATACAATAGAAGAGACATTGATATATTTATTTCTCAAAGTACTTTTTTATCTCTTTGTCGAGACATGGCTAATAAACAAAAACATAAGACAATAGATAAATATGAACCTCAGCACAATTTGGTTGAGCATAAAGATTTAGGTATTTCTACTCCAATTGTTCAATATTTTGATCCCTGTAGAAGAGAAAAAAGATTTGGAATTGATGTTCAAGAATTTGGAACATTGCTTGATGTTATTGATTTAGCTGAAAAATGNNTATATATTTATTCTATATAGTTTTTATATAATGATAAGATAAAATCATGAATAAAAAAAGAAAAATTATTATTGTTGGTGCTGGTCCTGGAGGGCTTGCTGCTGGCATGATACTAGCTCACAATAATTTTGAAGTTAAAATTTACGAAAGAGAAGATAAGGTTGGTGGCCGTAATCGTTCTATTAATATAAATGGTTATACTTTTGATACTGGTCCAACTTTTTTTATGATGAAGTTTATTTACGATCAATTGTTTGAAATGATTGGTCGTAAAAGTGAAGACTATCTTAAATTTACTAAAATTGATCCAATGTATCGATTAAATTTTTCTAATAATCGAGTTTTTGATTCAACTACAAATCTAGAAGACATGGCTGATCAAATTGAAAAAACGTTTCCAGGAGAATCAAAAGGATTGATGAGATTTAAAGAAAAAGAAAGAAAGCGTTATCAAAAACTATATAAGTGTCTAGAAAAAGACTATACTCATTGGTGGGATTTTTTACGTCCTCAATTTATTGAAGCTCTTCCCATTTTAGGAATTGGAAAATCTCTTTTTTCAAATCTAGGAAATTATTTTAAGCCTGAATTAATAAGACTTATTTTTACTTTTCAATCTAAATATCTTGGAATGTCTCCTTGGGAGTGTCCTGCTGGTTTTACTATAATCCCGTACATTGAACATGAATTTGGTATCTATCATGTTGAGGGTGGATTAAATCAAACATCAATGGCCATGGCTAATGTATTTAATGAAGAAGGAGGAAATATAAAATTCTCTACAGAGGTAAAGAGATTAATTATTGAGAATAGAAAAGTTTTAGGTGTAGAACTTTCAAATGGAGAAAAAGATTTTGCAGACGAAGTTATTATTAACGCAGATTTTGCTTATTCCATGACTCATTTGATTGAAAAAGGCGAGCTTAAAAAATATTCAAAAAAGAAGCTAGACGAAAAAAAGTATTCTTGCTCAACTTTTATGATTTATTTGGGAATTGATAAAATTTATGATTTGCCTCATCATAATATCTATTTTGCAGATGATTACAGGGGCAATATTGAAGATGTTTTCAATAGAAAAGAAATATCAAAAGATTTTTCTTTTTATGTTCAAAATGCTAGCATTGTTGATAAAACCCTAGCTCCAAAAGGAAAGTCTACTCTGTATTTTTTAATCCCAGTGCCTAATAATTTTTCTGCAATCAAATGGAACGAAGAAAAAGAAAAATTCAAGAAAATGTATTTAGATGGCGTTATTAATCGTATGGGAATTACCGACCTGAAGGAGCATATTGAAGTAGAAAAAATTATTACACCTTCAGATTGGGAAAGTGAATATAATGTTTACAAGGGGGCAACATTTAACCTTGCTCACAATCTTCAACAAATGCTTTATTTCAGACCAAGGAATAAATTTGAAGAATTGAATAATTGTTATTTAGTTGGAGGAGGAACTCATCCTGGATCAGGACTTCCAACAATTTATGAGTCAGGTAAAATTAGTGCAAAATTGATTATAGAAAAATATAAAAAGAGAGATTAACAGGAATTGTTATAGTTTCTTTCTTGTGCGAATAATTATTTATTAGTTTTATTTATTTTTTGGTATTGTTAATAATAAGATTAATTTTGATTTTCAAGTTAATCATTTTTTAAAAAAGAAAATAAAACAATATCAAGTCAATGAAGACAAGAAAATTTTATTGACTTATAATTTATAATTATGATATAATTATTTAACAACTAATAATTTTATAAAAACATGTTAAAAAACAGGAAAGTGTTTTCCTTGTTAAATAGTAAAGAAATTATTTCTGCAAAAAAGGATAAAATTAATTCAATAGGATTTACTCTTATTGAAACAATGATTGTAATCGGAATTATTACTTTATTAGCTGCTTCTGTTACAGTTACTGTTAATCCCGGAGAAAGATTTGAAAAAGCAAGAGATAATCAAAGAGAAATACACTTGAGTAGTATTTTGGGAGCAGTTGAACAAAAAAGAACCATTGAAAGAGGATGGTATGATTGTGATCCCTTGCCAGAAGGATTAGATGAAGAAGATAATCCTATTTTTAAAATTATTGGTACTAAAGAAGAAGAAGGATACTATAATCTTTATCGTTGTATTGTTCCAAATTATTTAACTCAAGCTTTGTATGATCCATCTGGAGGAACCCCTGAAGATACAAAATACCAGATTTGGCAAAATCCTTATACAAAAAGAATAAGTTTACGTTTTGTAAAAGAAGACAGAGAGATTGTTGCTGGACCACGTGATTATTGGGTTTTAGGTATTCCTATTCTAGAAACTCGTGATCCTTTTGATGTTGGTTACAATACTGCAAAAAGTGGAGGAACAATTACAAGTGATGGAGACTCTCCAATTCTTGAAAGAGGAATAGCTTGGGACACTTCTACTCAACCAGCAATTACTGATAACCGATCAATAGATGGTTCGGGAAAAGGTAGTTTTGAAAGTACAGCAGCTAGTCTTAGTCCAAATACTATGTATTATGTTCGTGCTTATGCTAGAAACCAACTTGGCATTGGTTATGGTGATGAAAAAACATTTACTACTTATCCAATTACACCAACCATTGAAACATTAGAAGCAGCAGATGTTTCTAATGATGCTTCTACTATTAGAGGAAGAGTTATTTCATCTGGAATAACTAATCCTAGTAGACGAATTGAATGGGGTTTAACTACAAGCTATGGAAACACGGAAAATCTTGGCGTAGGAGGAGTTGGAATATTTCAAGCTGATATTGATAATCTTTTAATTGGTGAAACTTATTATTTCCGTGCTTGTGGAACAAACAGTGCAGGAACCATGTGCGGAGAACAAATGCAATTTACCACTCAAATTAGTAAACCAAGAGTGGTTACTTATTCAGCAGAAAGCATTACTGAAACATCAGCTATTGTTTCAGGACAAGTAACTAGTAGTGGCGGATTAACAGTTACTGATCGTGGTATATGTTTTAGCGAAGTTAATTCAAATCCAACAATTGATGATGATTGTGAATCTAGTGGTTCAGGAATAGGATCTTTTAATGTTTCTAAAGAAGATTTAAGTCCAGGTAATACATATTATGCTCGAGCTTATGCTGTAAATAGCGAAGGAACTGGATATGGAGTTTCAATAAACTTTAATACTCTTATTGCTTTTCCTGAAATAACAACTACGGATATAAGTAATGTTACTGGAACTTCAGCAGATTCTGGAGGTAATGTAACAAACGAAGGTGGTGGGCAAGTATCAATAAGAGGTGTTTGCTATAATAAAACAGGAACACCAACCATTAATAATGATTGTACTAATGATGGTTCAGGATATGGTTCATTTATTAGTGAGATAGAAGGACTTAGAGGAGGAACAACTTATTATGTTCGTGCTTATGCTACTAATGAAAGAGGAACTAGTTATGGTGACGAAAAAACATTTGCTACTTTGATTAGTCCTCCTTATGTAACCACAACAGAGCCATATAATGCTGGTATATTTAATGCTTGGTCTGGAGGTAATGTGCTTGATGATGGTGGTGGCACTGTTTCTACTCGTGGTATTTGTTGGTCTTCTTATGGATTACCTGATTTAAGTGATGATTGTGAGGACTCAGGAAGTGGAACAGGTGAGTTTACTATTGAAATGACCAATCTACTTCGAGGAACTGTTTATTCTGTTCGAGCTTATGCTGAAAATGAAGAAGGACTTAGTTGGGGAGATGTGTATAATTTTGTTACTGGAATAACTTTACCTGAATTAACAACCACGGTGGTTAATAATATTAATCATAATTCAGCTCTTTCAGGAGGAAATATTACAGAAGATGGTGGTGGCAATGTTTTGGCTCGAGGTGTTTGTGTGAGCCTTTACACTGGTCCAAAACTTGGTGATGATTGTACTAATAATGGTACTGGTGACGGAACATATATTAGTAATATTATTGGTTTGTTTGGATCAACTAATTATTATGTTAGAGCTTATGCAACCAATGAATTGGGAACACGTTATGGACAGCAAGAACAATTTTCTACTACTCCTTCTGTGGTACCAACTGTTGACACAACAACAGTAGATCAAATAGGACATTATGATGCTAGGTCTGGAGGAACTATTACTGATAATGGAGGAGCTGTTATTATTAAAAAAGGAGTTTGTTGGTCTGAGTTTACTAGCACCCCTGAAGTAGGCGTAGATGATTGTACTGATAATGGAAGTGGTCCTAATTCCTATACTAGTAATATAATTGATCTTGATCCAGGAAGAAATTATTATGTTCGAGCTTATGCTCAAAATAGTGTGGGTATTGGTTATGATGAGGCAATTACTTTTACTTCTCGTTTTCCTGATTTACCTGTAGTTACCTCAAAAGATCCTTGGGATGTTGGATATAATTCAATGATGGCTGGTGGAACAGTAACTGATGATGGAGGAGATAGAACAGCGGAAAGAGGTGTTTGTTATAGTGACACAACCACTCCTTTTTATGGTGTTCATGATTGTGTTACTGCAGGAGGACAAGGAGAAGGAGAATTTGAAGTAACAATATCTAATTTAACAATATATAAAACATATTTTGTCCGTGCTTATGTTAAAAACTCACAAGGAATTACTTATGGAGCTCTTAGGGTTGCAGAAACTGACATGATGGTTCCAATAGTTGAAACTAGTGGAACATTTTATGCTTATGATCTGTTTATTTTAGATGCAGGAGGAAACATTGTTGATGCTGGCTATGAGGGCAATGTAAATTATCATGGTGTATGTGTTAATACAAGTGGTAACCCAACTATTAATGATAATTGTACACAAGATGGTCCCATGGGAACAGGATCTTTTAGTGGAAAAAAGATACAAGGACTTAATAGAAATACAAACTATTTTATGAGAGCTTATGCTACTAATGAAAAGTACACTGGGTATGGACAACAAATATCATTTACTACTTTGTCTGATATTTGTTCTTATTCAGGAGGAACACTTCTTTGTTATGATATGTTAGTGTTTAGACAACCAGAAATAATAATACCAATAGTTGAAACAGCTGATATTAATCCATATTTACCATTTTATTCTGGTGGAACCATAATTGATACTGGTATAAGTTATATCGGAGAAGGTGTTTANNTTTTGAAAGAAATTACATAGTACAGAAAACACATGATTTAGATCCAGATACTGTTTATTATGCTAGAGCTTATGCAACTAATGAAACAGGTACTGGTTATGGAGAACAAAAAGTATTCACCACGAGAAGCGATATTTGTACTTATGCTGGAGGAGTTCTTCTTTGTCACAATGAAGTGGTGAGACATCCAGAAATAGTTATACCAGTTGTTCAAACCAATACCAGTCCTGACCCTTATTTACCATTTTATTCTGGTGGAACAATAGTTGATACTGGTATTACCTATTATTCAGGTCCAGGAGTTTACAAAGTACAAGCTCATGGTGTTTGTGTCAGTAAATCTCCAATGCCAACAACAGCTGATATTTGTTATAACAATGGTCTTGGTGAAGAAGGTGCTTTTGAAAGAAATTATATAGTACAGAAAACACATGATTTAGATCCTAATACTACATATTATGCTAGAGCTTATGCAACTAATGAAACAGGCACTGGTTATGGCAATCAAATTACATTTACTACTAGAGAAGATTATTGTGTATTTAGTGGAGGAAGAACAATGTGTTATGATTTAGGATATAATACTGCTAGTTATACTAGTTGTGGTGATAATTTCCTTGACTCCAGAAATGGTCAAATATATTCAACTAAAATGTTTGGTTCTCAATGCTGGATGACTAAAAATCTTAATTATGCCACTGGCACAAGCTGGTGTTATGATAATAACTCAGCCAACTGTATTACCTATGGTCGTTTATACAATTGGTCTACAGCAACAGCTGCTTGTCCTTTAGGATGGCAATTACCAAGTGATGCTGATTTTACTACCCTAGAAAGTATAATTGGTTCTGAACGAACAACATGGATGAATTCTAGTGGCTGGGCTGGCTTGTATGGTGGTAGATACGATAATACTAGCAGTACCTTCAGTAATCTTGGTACAATTGGATACTGGTGGTCATCTACTTCGTCTGGTGACGATGCTTGGACTAGAAGTCTTAGTTCGGGTAATTCTACTGTATTGCGCGATGTCTACAATCAAGGACGTGGGCTTTCAATTCGTTGTATTCAACTTCCTCAGCAATCAGCTCCAAATGCACCAACCATGGCTTCTCAAACATCAAGTAGTATTACTCTAAATGAATGTTCTGGAGGTGGATGCGAATATCGATTAGGTAATGGTAGCTGGCAGACATCAGCTGTGTTTAGTGGATTAACACCATTGACAAGTTATTCCTTTACTCAAAGAAAAGCTGCTACTGAAAGCTTTAGTGTCTCACCGCCAAGTAGTTCAGCAAGTTTTAGTACTCTATGGGAATGTGGTGTTAATTTCACTGATGAGAGAGATAGTCAAGTATATTCAACTAAAGTGTTTGGCTCTCAATGTTGGATGACTAAAAATCTAGCTTATCTTCCTAGTGTAGTGGGTCCTGGAACAGGAAGTGAATCAATTTCATATTATTATGTCTATGATTATGATGGAACAGATGTACCAACCGCGAAATCACAAACAAATTATACTAACTACGGCGTCCTCTATAACTGGACTGCAGCAGCAAGTGCCTGTCCTACGGATTGGCATACACCAAGCGATACTGAATTCAAAACACTTGAAATGCATTTAGGTATGACGCAAGTGCAAGCTGACGCTACTGGTTGGCGCGGAACAGATCAAGGTACAAAAATGAAATCTGGTGGAAGCTCTCAATGGAATGGTTTATTGGGTGGTATTCGTACTGTAGATAGTAATTTTAGCTACCTTGATTCACGTGGAAGCTGGTGGTCGTCTACTCAGTCGGGTGACAATGTTTGGAGTCGATCTTTAGATTCGGGTTATGCCACTGTTAATCGCGTTATTGACAATCGAAGTTTAGGGTTTTCACTTCGCTGTGTCCATGATTAATAAATAGAGTTCACAATGAACTTAGCGTGATACCACAGATTAGGGTCGTTGTATTAAAAATTAGTTTATTATTTGTAATTTTAATTTATTTATTGTATTATTGATATATAATTATAACAATTAAATGGTCGGAATCTTATTATAATGTATTTTCTTTTATTATGAATCATAAAAACTTATTATTAATTTTATTCTTCTGTCTTTTTTTAACTCCTTTCATGGCCAATGGTGCAACTGTTGGGGGTTACTTTCAAATAGACGTTAATGTTTTGCGAGATGGAAACAACAATCCTATTTCCTTAAATAATATTGCTTTATATAGAGACGAACAATCAACATTCCCCGAATTCTTTACAGGAGAAACCATTTATGAGGGTTATTCATATACCTCTTTGTATCAAGAATTAACTGTGGGTCAGAGTTATACGTTGGGGTTTGGGAATATGGCTGCGAAACATTTGCGAGCAAACAGTTCGCTAGCCGGCATAATGGTACTGTTATCTACTAGTACTAACTGTACTACTAGTTGTGCGGACAAGGGCTTTTCGTGCACGGATCAAGCACAGCAACAGCTTGCAGCGAATATTACCGTAGCCGAGCAGGGTCGTTTGTTGGGCTCTTATACGCGGACCTGCTTGGCCACAGGTGCACCGCTTCGTAGTAATGGTTATAATGTAGGTGGGAGTTGGGAATATGTACTCGCCACCGCCCCATCAGACCTTAGCACCGTAACATGCACTTCCGCTGGGTATTGCACAACTCAACAAACCAGCTGCCAGGGGCGACTTTGCGCTTGCGGTGGATGGAAAATAGTTGTAACAATATAAATTAAAAGCTCGAACATGGTCCAAGGGTCAACCCTTGGGCCTTTTCTTTTCGTTTTAAATTTAAATTGCTTGATTAACTTTTGTTTTTATTGATTAAGCTTTTGTTTAATTTTGATATATTCTTTTCCATGTTTTTAATTAAACTGGTTAGCTTGTTTAATTGTTCTAGGATTAATTTTTGTTCATATTTAAAGTTAATATTGTTTAATAAAAGATTGTTGTGCTTGTTTCTTTGACCAGTTTTTGTTTCTTTCTTCTTCTTTTTTCTAGAAATGCCCCTTTTCTTTTGGTCATGTTTTTCTTTTATTTCTAATAAAGATTTTAATCCCATGCTTTTTAAAGTGTTGTTGGTTAGAATTAGATTGCTTTGTTTGTTTTTGCTATCTTTGTTTTTAGATAAATATCTTCTAATTCTCATTCTAATAAAAGAATCAAGTTTATTAAAGTCTTTTTTACAAGAACATATTTTATAATAATGTCCAAAGCCAAGTATTTTATTATTTAATAATTTAATAATTACTTTTTCAGGTTTTTTCTTGGTTAAGTGAGTAATATTTATTATCTTATTCTTTAATTCTTGTATTTTCTTTTCTTTGATTGAAAAATAGCCTGCGTAAAAGTCAAAACCAATAAAACTTATTCTATTTTTGTGAAATCTTCCTGAAATTAGTTTTTTTTCATTGATTTCTAAGTTTAATTCATTTAATTTAGGAATAATTACTTGTTTAAGTATTTGTTCTGGTTCTTTTTTGTTTTTACAGAAAACAAGGTAATCATCTGTTTGTCTTAGAAAAGGGCGAGGTATTTTAAGATCAAGTTTTAACAGAAAGATTCCAGCTAAAACATATGATAATTTAGAACCAATTGAAAGACCCTTTCTATATGGAGATTGCTTAAGGAATTCATTGATAATAGCAATATTTCTTTTGAATCTTCTTGATATTGTTTTTCCAGTTAATTGAATGTATGTTTCAGGAATTTCATTAATTAATATCTGGTGATTAATTGAGGGAAAATAGAGGTGAATATCAAAATAAAGGAAATAGGGGTATTTTTTTGAATTGATTCTAATGAATTCTAACGATTTTTTAGGAATTGGTTGAATCAAATAATGTTCTTTTAGTCTTTGTTTTATTTTTGATTTATATTTCCTTAATAGAAAATTAGACAATATTTTATTACTTATTTTTAATTTAAAATAGGGAAGATTGCTTTTATTCATATTTTCATTTGCTTATTTTTTTATAATATAATATAATTTATTAAAAGGTCGTTTTTATAATAAATTAATTTTAAAGATCATGAAGCAAAACAAAATTATAGCATTTTTAATCTTGATTTTATTCTTGGTCTTTTTGTTTTTTATTTTCAACGAAAAGCCTTTTTTGGAAGAAGTTAATATTGAACAACAAGTAGTAATTACAGACGAGAACTTAATAGAAGCCTTAAAAACAAATGAAACAGGAAAAGACTTTTTAGAAAAATACGAGGAGTTTGTTATTCAAAAAAGAGATCTTCTTTCGAAAGAAGAAATAGAACAAAGAAAAGTGCAAGGGAACTACATTGAATTATTTGAACCTCTTTTATTGGAAGATAACAAGTATGCAGAAATAAGAGTTGTGGCCAAACAAGGAGGCAGGGGAATTGTAGGAACAATAGATTTAGAAACCAATAAAGCAATGGTGGTTCATTGGTTATTTTTAATAGAAATGAAATAATAAAAATATGTATATAATAAATAAAGAAAGAAAAATAATTGTTTTAGTTATCGTTATTATTCTTGTTATCTTGTTTTTTATGTTAACAAGGACAAACATAAACATAGCTTGGAGCTGTGGACAAGATTTAAAGTATAATGGAGATGTTTATGGAACAATTAAAATAGGGAATACGTGTGTTTTTAAGAATAATTTAAATACTGAGAAATACAGGAATGGAGAAAAGATAAAATTAATAGAAGGTAAGTTTAAAGAGCCAGAAGTAGATTTGAGTTTGTTTGGAATTGGTGAACCTTCTGAAAATTCAGAAGAATTATTAGAAGAAATGTTTGCTGAACCGGAAATAAAAGAATGGGAAGTGACAAAAGAAGGAGCTTATTCTAATTATGAAAACAATGCCAATAATTCTTTAACTTATGGAAAGTTATATAATTTTTATGCAGTAGTTGATGCAAGAGGTCTTTGTCCTCAAGGATGGAGAGTTCCTTCTGATGAAGAATGGATGGCAATAGAAGCTTCTTTGGGAATGTGTGAGGGAAAAGATAGTGGTTGTACACAAGCTTTAAGAGAAAGAGGAGCAAAAGAAGAAATAGGTAATAAGTTAAAAAAACAAGGAGCTTGGGAGTCTTTGTTTGGTGAAAACATTAATCAGTCTAATTTTAGTGCTTTACCCGGAGGATTAAGAAGCCCCAATGCTATGTTTATGGGTCTTGAATTAACTGCTTCTTTTTGGACTTCTACTGAAGCTAGTGATGGTCGTGCTTGGATTCGTAATTTAAGAGATAGAAAAACAGGAGTATATCGTTTAGACGAAGGCATTAATTATGGTGCTTCGGTTCGATGTATAAAAAACTAAATTAAATAAAATGGTCGTTTACTTATTATTTAAAATAAAAGAAATAATATGAATCAACAAAAGAGAATGTATTTGCTAATAGGTGGTTTAGTTTTTGCAATAGTTTTCTTTTTCTTAGCAATTATTAATAAAGATTCTTCTTCTGTAGACTTAAACAAGAATTTTCAATGCGGAGACAATCTTGTTTACGGAGATTATAATTATAAAACCGTGAAGATTGGTAATCAATGCTGGATGGCAGAGAATCTTAAAACCACTGTTTATAGAGATGGAACAAATATTTTAAATATTCCTGACAGGGGAGAATGGTCTGCAGATAAAAAAGGTGGATATTCTTGTTATCATAATGATATTAAGAATTGTGAAAGTTATGGAGCTTTGTATAATTGGTATGCAGTAACAAATCCTTCCAGCTTGTGTCCTAAAGGATGGAGTGTTCCTAGCCATGAAAAATGGTCAATTTTAGAGCAATCAATTTGTAATAAATTAGGACATTCTAATTGTGAAGAAACTTTTTCTACTAGTCAAAGCGTAATGGGTTGGAAAGGAAGTGACGAGGGAATAAATTTAAGAACAACAAGTTTAAATGGTAAAGATGCTTATGGGTTTACTGCTTTATTCTCTGGATTCCGTAATTCAAATGGACCTTTTTCTTTTATCCAGGAAAATGGTTTTTGGTGGACATCAACTTCTTCTAATGAATATGCTATTGGAAGAACCATGGATTTAAAAAACACAGGAATTCGTAGAATTGAAAGTATGAAAAGCAGTGGATTTAGTGTTCGCTGTGTAATGGATTAACGTGTGTTAAATAAAAGATGAACAAAGAAAGAGGTTTTATTGCTTTAACATCGGTTTTAATAATTATGGCTGTGATTATGGTTTTGGGTATCACGGCATTTCATTCAAGCCTAACAGATCAAGCAATAAGCGTATCGTTTGATAATGGTCTCGAAGCTTCTACGTTAGCCCATGCTTGTGCTCAAGCAGGTTTATCCATATTAAAAGATGATATAAATTATTCTCAAGGATATGGTTATTTAGACCTTAACAAAGAAGAGATTCTCATAGATGGAATAGCTTGTGATGCTTTAGAAATAGAAGATGTAAATAGTTATACTAAAAGAGTTTCTTCTTTGGTTTTAGTAGGAGAAAGACCTAATTTTAAAAGAGCTGAAGCTGAATTAAAATATTTAATACAATCAAATTCTAGTGATTGGCAAAATTGGACAACAGATAACGTAGAAATAGTTAATAATTCTCTTGTTTTGGAACCTGGTGAAGAGGTTATAAAACAAAGAACAACTAATACTGGAGCAGGTTGGCTTAATTCTTTTGAAATGACAGATTTAGCAGTTAATGGAAATGATTTAACGCTTTTGGAAACAGAAGGTGTTTTTGCTTCTCAAGGAACAAGAATTTCTAATCCTTATTCTTTAAGCGAAATAGTTTTTTATGAAAGTAGTGAAATTGTTTGGGTAAATGACAAGCCAGAAGGAACAGATATAAAGATATACACAGCTGTTAATAATAATCCAAGCGCAATTCCAGTAAATTGGCTAGAAGCAACAAGCGGAAATTCTATTCCAGGAATAAACATAGGAGATAATTTAAGCGACAAGTTTTTATGGACGAAAATAGAACTTTCAACCACAAACACATCTTTAACTCCTTTGCTTCATAGTTTAACAGAAACAATTTCAATGACTGGATCATCCTTTGGTGAAGCAGAGTCAATTAGTTTTGATATTTTTGATAATGATTCAAGAGAAATAAAAAATGCTAAGATTTTTTGGCAATCTCAAGAAGGAACAAATAGTCAAATTGTTTTTGAAATTAATGTATATAATGGTAGCGAATGGCTTGGCTGGGAGCAAGTTAAAAATGGTAATAATTTATTAAATCTAGAAAATGAAATAATGAGAGATGATATGGAAATAAAATTAAAAGCTATTTTTTCTGGCAACAGGTCTTCCTATCCAAGTTTAAATGAAGTTAAAATATTTATTGAATTATAATCTTATTTTAAAAAGAAATTATTGTCATTCAAAAATATTTCTAGTTTTTCTTTATTATTAAGAATTTTATTATAAATTCTTAAATCATCAATGATTCCAGTAAATTTATTGCTTTGGTTTGCTTTTTGTCCAACATAGAGATTGGAATTATCACCAGCATTAGAAAAACTTGAAGAAGTAGTGTTAATTATTTCTACGTTGTTGATATAAATTTTTCTATCAATATTGTTATAAGTTAATAAAAGATGTTGCCAATTTTCTTTAACAGCAATGTTTAAAGCTTTAACAGAGGTTAAATTGCTTTCTTGGCCTTTGCTTATTGCCCATTCATATCCTTTTTCAGCTTCGTTGTATGAAAGAGCAAAAGAATAATCATTGGTTCCTGTAGCGCGTTTATGTAGTAAAACCATTGTTTGTTCGGGTAAAGATTCAGGCAATTTTACCCACAAGGAAATTGATATTTCATCTTCTATTTGTAGGGATTGAAAATCCATGATTTCTAAAAAGTTATTTTGATTAAAGCCATAGGCTTTGTTTTCTTTTTCAAATCTAGAAAGTGTCCATAAATCAGATTGACAATTTCTAATGTAACCATGATTGCGATTCTCAGTATTATCATGAATTATGCATCCTTCTCCTTCATCAAAATTCCAACTTGCTATTAATTGTTCTATGGTGGATATTTTTAATTTTTTCTCTTTTTTTGCACTATATTTTTCATAAAGACCAGCAATATGAGTAGAGGTTAAAGAATAATTATATATTCTTACATCATTAATAGAACCATTCCAGACATTATTATTAGTGCTGTCTGCACCAATAGTAAATTTAATATTTGAAGCAGTGTTTAATAAATTAATGCTAGTGTTTTTTGAATTTTTTAATTCTCCATTTATGTAAATACGAATACATGGTTCTGCTGGATCAAAAACACCAAGAACATGATTCCATGTATTTTCATCAATAACTTCAGTTGATATAGTATCATATCCTTGTGTTCCAAAGATTTTAAAGACATAAAAGTTATTTTCTTTACTTAAAACATAGGAACCTGTTTGCGTGTTTTCATTATACTTTCCAGCAATTATTCCGTTTTCTTCGGTACTAATAACCCAAGCAGAAATAGTAAGAGGACCTGTTAATTGTAAAGACAAATCATTAAATACTCTAATGTTGCTATCAATTCCATTAAATTTTGCTGCATTAAATAATTGTTCTTTTCTATCTCTACCAAAATCTACATTATTCATTGTTGCTTCGTTTTCATATATACTTTCATCTGTAATATCGTTTGATAAAAGAAAATGACCCACAAGTCCTCCTTTGGGTATTAATATCCATTCATTATTATTTATTCCAATTTCATAACTTCCAGGAGTAAGAAGCGAAGAATCTTTTTTTTCTATTGAAAGACCAGCTTCCCATATTTCAGTTGAAAGAAGGTGAGAATTGGTTCTTTCTAGACTTTTAATTCCTCCCTTGGTTCCCCCTACGAATAATACAAAAATTCCTGCCATTCCCAAAGAGAAAATAGCCATTGCTGTAATTAATTCTATTAAAATTAACCCATGTTCTTTATTTTTCATAAATCACTTTCTATCATACCTTCTGAATTAATAGTTATTGTTTTATAACCATTGGCATAATGTAGTCTAATAAAAAGATTTTCTTCTTGGGTGATTGGTAAGCCAGTTGATTTTTCAAAAATTATTTCATTCGCTCCACTAATTATCATTGATGTGGAAAAGGAAACAATCGTGTCTAATGGTTTTTTTCTTTCTTCATATGAATTTCCTTCAAATATTGTATAGTCGTTTTCAGTAATTTTAACACCAGCATTACTATCTCCGCGACCCGTGATTGCTACTGCTTGAGCTTTTCGCAAGCTACTTTCTACGCTTCTTGTTTGATCTCTCAGGGCAGTATTAAAAAAAAGATTAGAATTGATTATAAAGGCTAAGCTTAAAACTGCGGAAATTAGAACCGCAACAATTAGCAACTCAATTAATGTAAAACCCTTTTTCATAAACATTATTTTAATTAAATTATAGCAGAAAAATTAAGCAATGCCAATTTATTGTATAGCTATTTACAATTTAAGTTGACATATGATATAATATTAAAAATCATAAGATTAAAAATAAACATAAAATATTTATGGAAAAATTAAAACAAAAAGGATTTACATTGATTGAAATTTTAATCGTTATTGGTATTATTACAATTCTTGCTTCAGCAGTAATTATTTCTACTAATCCAGCGGAACATTTTGCTCGAGCAAGGAATGCCACAAGGCTTGCTCATATGAATTCTATTGCCACTGCTATTTATTCTTATGCTGTTGATAATGATGGAAATCTTCCAAACTGTAATAGTACTGTTCATGAAAGTGTTCCTAGTGGAACAACTCCATTAAGTTCAGGAAGTAGCTCTGAAAATTTTGATAATAAAAGAGGAATTGAAGGTTGTAGACCAGAATTAGTTGATGGTGACAATGAGCTTGAATCTGTTTATATGCCTGAATTACCTCTTGATCCTCAAACCGGAGCATATTATAGAATAGCTTCAGACTTGAATGGTCGTAGAATTGAAATTACCTCTACTGCCACAGAAGCATCACATTTAAAAGTAGTTCAATAAGTTTTAAAAAATTAAAAAGTAAATTAAAAGCATCTTTTGATGCTTTTTATAATGAATAAGCTCT
>DFZB01000064.1 GCA_002382025.1 Patescibacteria group bacterium UBA4067
TTAACAAAACGATTCTTTTTTGTTTGAGGAATAAAGTCTTTAGAGGATTCTTTTAAAGAAACTGTTGGTAAAGAATTAAAAATAGGGCTTTCTTTGTTTTTTAAACAATTTTTACAATAAACAGGTCTTTTACCATCTGGTTTAAATGGTGCTTTAAAGTTTTTACCACAACTTTGACAAGTTGCATCATGCAATTCAATATTATTGTTTTTTCTAACAGGAACGAAAGAATCTATTCCCGAATCATCAGAAATTATTTTTTCCACAACAAATCTTTTATTTCCATATTTGTTTCTAGAAAAATCTATTATCTCTTCTTCAAAAGATTTATCCTGTTTTTTAATTGGTGGTAATGTTTCAGCTGAAAACGGCCTTGATGTTATTCCATCAATCATTAATTTAACCACTATATTCTGTTTAGAAAGATTAACCATGTCTTCGATAAAGTATTCTGGAGAAAATTCTTTTTCTAGAAATTCTGCATCATCAGCTCCAATTCTAAAAGTAATCATGGTGCCTACGTTTCCAAAAACAGCATCTCTTACTTTTTCTTCCATTTGAGCAATATATTGATGAGCTAAAACTAAAGATAAACGGTATTTTCTTGCCTCAGATAAAATATTAGCAAAAGAATCAGTTGAAAAGTTTTGAAACTCATCAATGTATAGAATAAAGTCTTTTCTTTCTTTTTCGGAAATATCAACTCTAGACATTGCTGCTAATTGTAATTTAGTAACAAGTAATGCCCCTAATAAACGAGAACTGTCTTCTCCAATTTTTCCCTTAGAAAGATTCATTATTAGTATTTTTCCTTCGTCCATGATACTTCTCATATCAATGGTTGATTTTTCTTGACCAATAATATTTCTAATTAGCGGTGCGGAAATAAACTGACCAATTTTGTTTTGAATTGCTGCAGTTGCTTCTACTTCATACCTTTGGGTATATCTAGCAAATTCTTTTAGCCAAAAAGCTTTAACAATGGGATCTTTTACTTGATTAATAATTCCCTCTCTCCATTCTGAATCAGACAAAAGACGATTAACTCCTAACAAAGTAGAACCAGGAATTTCCAATAAAGCAAGAATAGAATTATTAAGAATATATTCCATTCTTGATGACCAAACATCAGGCCAAATTTTCTTAAATACTCCCATTAGTCCACCAGCAATTAAATGCCTGTATTCAGCGCTAACATCTTCCATAATATTAAAAGCAATTGGATTTTCAAGATCAGCTGGATTAAAATAGACAACATCTTTAACTCTTTCCTCTGGAATAAGCCTTAAAAGTTCTTCTGATGCTTCTCCATGCGGATCAATAAAACCAATTCCTTTTCCAGTTAAAATGTCTTGTGCTACCATATTTTTTAACAACTCTGTTTTCCCCATTCCGGTTTTACCAATGATATAAACATGACGTCTTTTGTCGTCTTCTTTTATACCAAACTTTTTCTTTTCTCCGCGAAAAGTAGTTCTTCCAAAAAATGTAATTTTTTCTTTTTCCATAAAAAATATTATTCAACTGGTAACATTGATGGGGGCGCACCTCTTTTTGTTTCTATTCTTTTTAATGCTTGTGTTGGAGCAACCTCAATTCCCGGGAAATGATATATTGTTGCTAATTCTTCTGTGCTTAAAATAAAAGTTCCGCCAGGAAAAGGATCAAAAGGCCCACCCCTATTAACATAATTTTCAAATAGATTTCTTTTTCTGAAATAAAGACGCCTTTTAGTAAAAATATCTGGAGCTTGCACTTTAGTTATTGTTTGTGACCAAGGCTTTAAACCATTTAAATTCTGAGTATTAAATTGAGAGAAAAAACTAGGACCAAATCCCTTGGCACCTCCAAAAAAAACATCTCTCTTGGCTAAATAAATATATCTTAATCTTACATCATAACAAGTTTTTGATGTTTTTCTTTCAATGGCTGTAATTACATCTCTTTCTCCAGAAGTTAAACGCATTTCTAATGGAAATTCATTTTCTTTTTTTTCTTCTGTTTCTTCACCAAGCCATTTACCAGTAAAAAGAATACTTAATGCTTCCAAAAACAAAGGGTAAGTTTCTGAACTTTTTTTAGGTTTTTTTCTTTTCAATAATACATCAATTATGTCTTTTCCTCTTTTAACATAATTATTTTCTTTAACACTAATAGGAACAGCTGTCATTTGAATCCATAGTTGCTCTCCCTTTTTAAGGGTTGCTATAACCTCTAATAAAGAAGATAAAGGATCTAGTCTTTTTTCATCTTTAGCTTCTGGGTTTTCTTCAAAAAACTGAGAATATGTTTTCAAAGGATAAACATCTTCTTTTAATGGCATAAAATCACAACCCCATAAGTCCCATTCTTTATTGGGCATATCTTCCGGAACATTTTTAGTATAATCAGGAACTTCAAATATTTCTACTTCAGGATATTGAGAATAAATCACTGACTCAACCATTCTTCTGTTTCCTTCTGGAATTCTAATAAAAAAATGTGGTTCTCCATCAATTCCAGCAATTTCAAAAGAAACACTAACCAATGTTTTTCCTTCAAAAAACGTGGTTCTCCAATCTTTAGGCGGATCATATATTGGCCACAATGCATTAAAAACATTCTCCATTGCTTTTAAAGGCTTTGTAATATGCTGAGGAATTTTTACTTCAAGAACTATTCTATTAAAACTCATGTTCCATCTTGTTTCCATAAAAAGAACAAAAGCAAACCTTAATGGCCCATATAACACAAAAGGGAGGATAAACCACCCAAATTGTAAAAAGAGATTAAAACAAAGGGACAATCCGTCTCCAAATAAATCTAAAACTTGAAATGTTTTGATAAAAACTTGGTCAGACATTAAAATATTTTTAAGCTTCTCGTATCTTATATTTTCCTTGTTCGTTCTTGTCGAATGTTTTTTTATCTTGAAGTCCTAAAAAAACCGTAGACTTTTTAACCATTCTTTGTTTTAGAACTTCTTCAATGATTTGTTCTTTTGATAATGGTTCTGAAGAATTTTTTAAAACACTTTCAATTATATCTTTTACTTTACCTGGATTATATCCCCAATCTTTTAAAGCATATAGTCCTCTTCCCACTAAAACAAAATCGCAACCTCTTATTAATTCATTATGCACTGTTTGAGGATGTAAATTAAAAGAACGATTGTCTCTTTTTTCTAAATCTTTATTTAAAGAAAAAATTAAGTCTGTTATTTCTCTAAAATGAAGAGGTTCTTTATTTTTATTTAAAATTAAAATTATTTTATCTTTAACTGTTTTAGGATTAATTTCAGCAAAATTAACAAGTCCTATTTTTTTTCCATCAATTGATTTAGAGATTTGTTTTGAGATTTCTAAATAAGAGAAAAAAGTATCTTTATTTATCTTTTCTTTTTCAGCAAATTCTTTAAAAACATTATCAACACTATCTGGCTCTTTTCTTTGCTTGAAAGCCTCTATAAATTCAGCAACAATTTTTTTAGCAAGAGTTGCTTGTTTTGGATCGCTATACCAAAAAGCATGAAAATAATTATCTGCTTTTTCTCTCTTAAAACCATCTATTAAATTTAAAACAAATAAAGCTTGGTTTTTTGATTGAAATAAATTAAGTTCTGATATTAATTCTTCTTCTTTTTTAACTCCACCGAACTGCTTCATTTTTCTTTCAAAAACATTCTTTATCTTCTCAAAATCTTTCTTTAAATTAGATGAATTAATTATTTTTTTAATTCTCTTAAAACCATCTCTTTCTATTTGTCTTACTCTTTCTCTAGTAATGCCATAACTCTTTCCTATTGCTTCAAGGGTTTCTCCTTTTTCCTTCTTCTCTAAGCCAAATCTGCGGACCATTACTTTCCTTGTTCTTTCGGGTATTTCCTTTAATGTTTTTTGGACAAAATCCTTATAATTTGTTTCCATATTAAAGATAGTTATAACATTTTAAATAAAACTTGTCAATCTATTTCTTTCTATTATAATTAAGCCAATAAACCAATAACGGACTAGCTAAAAATACTGATGAAAATAGACCAATAAAAATACCTATACCAGCAATTAAAGTAAAGTATTTTAATGATTCTTCGTTGGCAAAAAAGTAATAAAGTGCTGATAAAGCAAATAATACGGTCAAAGAAGTATTAACACAACGAGTAAAGGTCTCGTTCAAGCTTTTATTAACAATCTCTTCATATTTCATTCCCCTGTTTTTTATTAAATTCTCTCTGATTCTGTCAAAAACAACCACTGTATTATTTATACAATAACCAACAATTGTTAAAAGAGCAGTAATAACAGGAATGGTTAGTTGTGCTCCATACAAATAACCTAAATAAGCTAAAACCCCTAATGGAATAATTATGTCATGGAAAAGCATTAATGTTGAAGAAAATCCATATTGAAAAGAAGTCACTGGTTTAGAAACATTTCTAAAAGCAAAGGCAATATATAAAAGCATGGCCAAAAGAGAAACCACAACCACAATTATTGTTTTTTGTTTTATTTCTTTTCCAACCAAGGGACTGATTGTTTCGATTCCAGTTGATGACTCTTCAAAGACACCTGTTTGTTTAAGTTCTGCAATTATTTTTTCATAAGTTTCAGTAGAGATATCTTTTTTACCAATCTTAATAATTACTCCTAGATTTCCTGCTGGCTGGATTTCAAAACTACTAATGTCTTCTACTTGACTCAAGGCTTGTCTAATTTCAGAAACATCTGGTCTTTCTTCAATATATTCTATACTTAAAGAACTTCCTCCTTCAAAATCAATTCCTAGTTTTAATCCAAAATAAAATAAACTAAATAAACTTGCTAATACTAGCACTATAGCGATTGTAAAATATATTTTTGAATACTTTAAAAAATCCATAATATTATGACCAAATAAATTTTATCTTACCTAGTTTTCCTCTAGCAAAAATATTTAAGAAAACATTGGTTACTACAACAGCTGAAAATATACTAACTAAAATACCTAATATCAAAGCAAATGCAAATGCTTTGATAAAACTTGTTCCAAGAAAATAAAGAATAAAAGCAACAATTAAGGTAGTAATGTTTCCATCTCTAATTGAAGGCCATGCTCTTTTTAATCCCTCTTCGATGCTTATTGTTATGGTTTTGTTTTGCTTTAACTCTTCTCTCATTCTTGAAAAAATCAATATATTAGCATCAACAGCCATACCAATAGAAAGAATGAATCCTCCTATTCCTGCCAAAGTTAAAGTAACTGGCACTAACTTCATTAAAGAAAGAAGAATTAAAATATATAGTCCAAGAGCTAATGAAGCTAAAATTCCAGGCAATCTATAAAATAAAATAAGAAAAATAATGATCATTGAAACACCTATAACTCCGGCTTTAACAGCGTTTTCTAATGAAATTGCACCCAAGGTTGGTCCCACTTTTTTTTGAGAAATAGGATCTCCTAATGGAACTGGTAATGCTCCTTGATTTAATCTCTGAACCAATATTTTAGCTTCTTTAACATCCATTTTTCCAGAAATTATTGCTCGCCCCCCACTTATTTTTTCATTAACTCGTGGCGCATATAAATCATTATTATCAATTACTCCATCTCCATTAGTATCAATAATTGAAGATCCGTCTAAAAATATGGCTATTGTTTTTCCAATATTTCTCTCCGTGACTTCTTCGAAGATTTTAGCTCCCTCATCATCAAACTGCAATTCTACTATAGGAGAATAAGTAATTTGATCGTAAGCAAGTGTGGCTTTTTTTAAATATCTACCAGTTAAATTTGTTTTTTGATATGGTATTTGAAAAGCTAAAATCCAATTATCTATTTTTTGTATTTCAGCAAGTATTTCTTCTTGGCTTTTTTCTTTGTTTTGTTCGTAAATTTCTGATACTTTTTGATTAACCTCGTTCATTTCTTGTATTTGCTCTTCGGGTAATTGTTCCCAAAATTCAAGCAAAGGAGTTTGTCCAATCCAATCAATCGCTTGTTCAATACTCCCTACTCCTGGCAATCCAACAGCTATTCTATCTTGCCCATATATTTGAACTACTGATTCAGTAACCCCAAAAGTATTAACTCTCCTCTCTAATAAATCTCTTAATCCATGCATTACATCTTCCTGTTCTTCTTCGGGAATATCACTTAAATCAGCCTTATACTCTAATGCAACTCCACCCATTAAATCTAATCCTAATTTAAAGTCTTTTTCAATAATACTAGGTATTGATAAACCATATGCTTTGTTTATTCTTTCAATAATATTATTTGGATATTGAGGAAAACAAAAACTAGCCGAAACAATAGCCAGGATAATTATTAAGAAAAAAGATGTTGATATCTGTCTGTTAGTCATATTGTTGAAATATAAACCAAAAAATAATTTTAGTCAAATGAAAAATCATTTAAGCTTAGAAAAAATGAATTGTTTAAAATTAATAACTCTTTCTATTGATTGTTGATCTATTAAGAATGGCTCAATATCTCTTGCCAAGCTATTAAAATCTATTTTTTCACATTGTTTTAAAAAATTATTAATAAAAACTTCTTTCTTTACATCTAAAGATTTTTCAATGTAATCAAAATCTGGTTCAGTAAAACCAAACAGATAAGAAATATCATAGAAATCTCTTCCTTTTAGGGTTTTTCTACTTAATGCTGTTATTAACTTTTGAGATAAAATAACATTAGCGGAATTAACTAATATTTTTCTATAAACATCAAATTTGTTTAAGATAACCAATTCGGGATTAATTATTTTATTTTTTCTAACAGTGTCTATTCTAATTAATATTTTTTCTCCTGCATGTTTGGTTAGATCGTTAGAATAAAGTAATTCTGGAAGCTTAATATAGCAATGAAAAGCATCTTTTTCTATAAAACGAAATTCTATATTAAATCCTTTTAAATGCATATCTTTAACAACTGTTTCCATCATCTTTTTAAAGTCTTCGAAAGATAATCCAAAATTATCAAAATCTAAATCCTCTGAAAAACGTTGACTTCCATAAATAATTCTAATTGCTGTACCGCCAATAAAACTAATATTATTACTATTATCTATTTTAAATATAGAATCTAATAATTCATGTTGAATATATTCTTTCAATACGCTTTCTGGATGATTTTGCCACACATTCTCTGGATAATATTTTTTTAAATCAGAAAAAGTTAACATAATATTTTATTTAAAACTATTTTTTTTAAATTACTTGATTTAAATTCTTTTAAATAGATGTTTATTTTTTCTCTGTCAATACTTTTTAAAAAATCTTCGTTAATTCTTAATTCTTCAAACTTATCATTATCTATTTTATTTAAATATAAAAAATCTAGTAATGCTTTTTCTCTTGAAGCTAAAAGATACTTACTGTGTTTTGTTTCAAAAACATTATAACCCCAAAAAAGATCAGGTCTTATATTTCTATAAATAAAATTACCAAAAATATTATTAAATCTTCTATTAGCTTTAGTCGTTATACAAGTTACAGAGTAAACAATTTCTGGAATTGCTCCATAAAAACTAAGGGCAGACTCTAGACTAATATAGCTTGGATTATAAATATGAAAAGCTATTTCTTTAGGATCCAACTCTCTCTTTTTATTTGAAAAAATATAAAATCCTCTTTTTAGTCTTTGCAAATAACCCTTTTTAGTCCAATCTGAAAACTGGTGATTATATATTTTAAAATCACTTATTTTTATGTCTTCTTTGCTAAAAAATGGCTTTTCTATTTTTTTTTCAAACTCTTGGTATTTCATTAAATTACTATTTTTTGTAATTTACTGAAATGATACCTTTAAAATTTGCGTTTGTCAAGCATAAAAACCATTAATAGCATCTAAATAAAGCATATTAAGGATTAAAGATTACCCTCTTTATTGCTCCCTCGTGAATAAAATACATTTTTTCTTTTCCCAAAGAAACAGGAGCTGAATAATATCCTAAACCACTTAATGAAAAAATAATATCATTTTGAGGGTCATCATCTGTTATTTTATTAGAATTATATGCTTTAATTTGCCCGCTTTTATTAAAATATATATTATTATTACTATCTGACAAAATAAAAGAAGTTGAACCAGGAGATGATCCATTAGCAGCCCAATGTTTATTCCAATTTTCTTCTCCTGTTAAAACATCTAAACTATATAAATAAAGATGATACCAACCGTAATCTGCAGACAAATTGCTTTGAACAAAAAATTCATCTCCATTAACTCCTATTAACCTATAATGCTTATCTTCTTTAAACCAAATAAAGTCTGCATTAATATTATTCTTATCTATAGCATATAAAGTATTACTTACTTTACCCGAATTACCATGCTTTGCACCCGATAAATTAAAAATAAGAACATTGTTTAAGGTTAAAACTAATTCTAGATCATTAACTCTTCCTATTTTATCTTTTTCTCCTTCATAATCATCTTCATACAATATTTCTACCAATCTCTCCCCCATCTTTGCATGACCATTAAATTTAAAAAGATTATTTTCGGCAAAGAAATAAACATTTCCACNNTTTATTTTTGCTTCTCCTTTGTCTTCAACAACATATAAAATAGAATTTCCAGAATTATTAATAATATATATTTTTTCATTAGAATCTGAAAATATTTGACCACCATAAGAATTATTAAAATCCTCTTGCCATTTTAATTTTCCCGAAGGACTTAAAGCAATAAGTTTTTCACCACAAAACAAATAAAGAGTTCCTTTTGAAGATAAAAACATTTTTTCCTGAGAAAGACATTCGTATTCCCATTTTTTATTTCCCTTTTTATCAAAAACAAAAACTCCTCTTTTACCATCAAGTCTTCCAGAAGTATAAATATTTTCGTTTTCATCAATAATGGGTAAAGAAAATTCATCATTTAATGTTGTTGCATCTTCTCCTTTTACAAAAACATCTGTTTCTATAAAATTATCATATGTAGGACCGCTCAAAGAGCTNNTCTTTTGCCTTAACAGCAAAATAATAAATAGAATCATAATACAAATCACTTATCAAAACAGAAACATTATTTTCTTGCTTCTTGATTTCTATGTTTGTATAATCATTGATTTGAATTAAATCGTCTGCATTGATCTCTTTATTTAAAGAATAAAAAACATCGTAATCTAAGTCTTCTTCTTTGGTGTCTACGTCAAAAGGCGCTATCCAAGACAAAATAACAGAATTTTTAGTTTCTCCCTTAAAAACACTTATATTAACTGCTTCTGGAGGAAAAGAAGGATGTGTTTTAAGGTTTTGTTTTTGTCCTTCAAAATCATTAAGATTATTATCGCTATCAATATATTTTCCTGAATAATATTTTCTTCCTAAGATTTTCTCATTATTAACAATAAAAGCATTACCTTCTCTTACTTCTGGCTCGCTGTTGCTTTCTTTTTTCCATGCAAAAGCATCAACTTTTAATAATTGTGAAGAAGAATCTTCTTCGTCTGAAGTAGGATCATTAGAAAACAATGCTATAGATCCAGAATTATTACTTAATTTTTGAGAAGAATAATTTCCTGCTTTAAAGTCTCCCCCACTGTCTCCATATATATCAATTAGGATATAAGAATTTGCATTAATAATAAGTCCTTCTGGAAATCTCCAATTATAATTTGGGTTATTCCAAGAACGAACAGTTGTGGCATTAGCATAATATGAAAGATAATAACAATTATCTTCATTTAAACATAAATTGATATCTTCTTCGGTTTGATTAAATATTTCCACATACTCATTATCATCTAAACCTATTTCAGTTATCATTAAAGATGTGGGTACTATTAAGTCTTCTTTATCTTCTTCACTTTCCTCTTTTCCCTCATCTTCATCGTATTCTTCTTCACTTTTTTTGTTTTCTTCTTCTATTCTTTCACTGTTTTCTTTTTTCGGAGTACCCCATAAACCACTAACTTCATCTTTGTTTAAAGAAGAATAAGTATGCCAATTAATATCATCTCTTTCCATTGTTCTTTTTAAGTTGTTTCCACCAGGCCAAGATTCTTCAGCCACAACATAATCAACTAATTCACAATTATTATTAAATAATCTTAGTGACTCATCTTTATCAGACAAAGCACCTGAATATATTTTATTAGCTAAAATATTTGGAACAGTTCCATCATCGGTTCTTTCCAATAAATAGAAATCATTAGAAGAAATAATATCTGAAGAATTAAAAATTACTTTAATTTGATTGTCTTTGTCTAGTAATTGCCATCCATTCATATTAATACTTTCTCCTGAAATGTTTTTTAATTCTATCCATTCATCACTTGAGCTTTCTTCTGTGCCCATCCAGGCAACCTCATTAATAATAATTGGGGATAAAAGAGGATTATTTAAATTAGATTGAGAGCAATAACTTATGCTTACTCCACCTCCTCCACCTCCTCCGCCTCCTCCACTAGTACTTGTCGTTGTTATGGTGTTTGTAGTTGTGTTTTCTATTTTTTTAGTACTCCCTGCGCTATTCTCTTGTCTCGGAGTCCCAAATATATTCATATAACCCAAACCGTTATAATCGTGCCATGTTAAATTAGCTTCTCTTTCCATGGTAAGCCTTTCCTTTGAATTACCAGCAGGCCAGCTAGAATTAGCTTCTACAAAATCCTCTAATTCACAAATTGGGTTAAACAAATAAAGAGACTCACTGGAATTAGATATTGTTCCAACGTAAACCTGATCAGCTTTAATAAAAGGAACAGAATTATCATCAGTTCTCTCAAATAATACAAATCCTTGAGAAGGAATAAATAAATCTTTTTCAATTAAAATATTAATCTGTTTATCTTTATCGTATAAGCTCCAGTTTTTAAGATTAATTTCTGAAGAAGAGATATTTTTTAATTCTATCCATTCATCATTAGCACTATTAAGACTACCCATCCAAGCAACTTCATTTATCAATATCCTATTTCTTTTGGGATTATTATTATTTAACAAACAATCTTTTTTAGGTTCTTGTTTGGGTTCTTCTTTTGGTTCCTCCTTCTTTATTATTGTTTCTATTTCTTTTAAAGCAACTTGTTTTGCTTCTTCTTTGGTTTCTGTTTTTGGCACCTCGTAATTATTATAATTATTGACCTGACTAAGCATTTCTTTTGCTTCTTGTTTTGCTTCTTCGTTTGGAGTATTAGATTCTTCAAGAACAAGATATTCCACTGTTTCCCCCTTTGAAATCAAACCTGTTATAACACTAACAATCCCGTTAACTGTTTTCTTGATTGGATTAATAATATACTTGTCATACCAAGGAACTGATTTAAAACCAAAATCAGGAATATTTTGAGAAAAATANNAAGATCATTAATAAATCCAGTGGCTAAACCATAAGAAGCACTTGTTGCTGGTGGCTCTATTTCATAAGGAGAATACATTCTAACAATTATGTTGCCTTTTTTATCATCAATGGGAACATAAACCATTATGTACTGAAAGCTAGTCTCTATTTTTGTTTTTCCAGTATCATATTTTACTTTTGTTGCCCCAAAAGCAGTTTTAGCCTCGTACTTAAATAGTTCTTGTTTTAAATAATCAACAGACATCTTAACTGAATCTCTTTCAAGTTTTTCTATGGCCAA
>DFZB01000030.1:0-4594 GCA_002382025.1 Patescibacteria group bacterium UBA4067
CCAGAAAGAATACCAATAATAGTTATTACTGCTAATGTTTCGACTAAAGTAAATGATTTATTGTTTTTCATATTATATATTATAATCTAAAAGTTAAAATTAGCAAAGGGTTGACTTTATTATCTTTTCTGTTATCATTTATTTAATGAATGCTTTCTTGTCTAAAATCATTTCCGGAATTGTCGGAACAGCTTTATCTCTGTATTTTGTCCCCGGGATCACCTCTGACGGAGAAATTGATACCATCATTATAATAGGAATTGTCATTGGTCTTTTGTTGCTTGTTATTAAACCAATTCTTAATGCCATTACTTTTCCATTAAGACTAATAACTTTAAATCTTTTTTCTTTTGTAATAATAATGTTTTTAATCTGGGTAGTAGATTGCATTTTTCCACAAACTATGTTTGAAATTCAGGGTATTACTAATTTATTCTGGATGTCATTAATAGTTCTGGGATCTGAAATACTATTCTCAGCTAACGAAAAATAAAATGAATGAAATTACTATAATAACTCAATCAATTGTTTCAATAATATTGGTTGTTCTTATTCTTCTTCAACAAAGAGGAACCGCGCTTGGTTCTGCTTTTGGAGGAGGAGGAGAATCATATAGTACAAGAAGGGGCGCTCAGAAAAATATCTTTTATATAACCATTATCTTAACTGTAATTTTTCTAGGTCTTTCTTTGTATAACCTAATGAAATAAATGTTTTCGCGAAAAAAACACAAAACGCCCAGTTTTAAACAATGGGCCCAATTTTTCAAGATTTTAAATTTAAAAGAAAAAGTTGTTTTCTTGTCTTTGATTTTTATAACCCTATTTTCTTTTTCTGCTGTTTTCTCAAAGTTTATTGATAACAATACTATTTTAGTTCCTGCTCAAGGAGGAGAATTAAAAGAAGGAAAGATTGGCCAACCCCAGTTTATTAACCCTCTTTATGCTTATTCTTCTCAAACTGATAAAGAATTAATAGAATTAACTTTTTCTGGATTATTTAATTATGACTCAAAAGGAAATATTATTCCTGACTTAGTTAGTGATTATAGTATTAGTAGTGATGGCAAAAGCATTGAATTTTCAATAAAAGAAAATGTAAAATGGCACGACAATCAGCCATTAAACATTGATGATGTAATTTTTACTTTTAATTTAATTCAAGACCCTAATTATTTAAGCCCTTTAAGAGCTAATTTTCAAGGAGTTGAAATAGAAAAAATGAGCGATTACAAGGCTTTGATAAGATTGAAACAAAAATATTCAGGATTTTTTGACAATTTAATAAACTTAAAAATACTACCCAAACATATTTGGAAAGATATTCCTGCCTCTAGAATTATGAGTAATGAAAAACTTAATTTATTGTCCCCCATTGGTTCTGGAGCATATGTAATTAAAAAAGTTGAAAAAGACAAAGAATATATTAAATCAATAGAATTAGAGATAAATAAAAATTATTATAACCCCATTCCTAATATCACAAACATTAAATTCATTTTCTTTGAAAAAAGAGATGATATGATTAATGCTCTTAAAAAAGGTATTATTGATGCAGTAATGATAGATACTGCTGGTGAATATAATTTAGAAGAATTTAAAAATCTAAATATAAATCTAATTAAAACTCCTAATTATTTTAGCTTGTTTTACAATAACAATAAAAGCCCTCTTAACAACAAAGAAATACGAAAAGCTCTTGATCTTGCCATAAACAAAGAAGAAGTTTTAGAAAAAGGAATTAATAATCAAGGAGAAATTGTTTCTTCTCCGATTCTTCCAAACTTTTATGGATTTAATGCTCCAGAAAACTTAACTTTTGAAGACCCAAAAACAATTTTACAAAAACAAGGATTTGAAGAAAAAAACGGAGTAATGACTAAAACCATTAAAAAAACAACTGGTTTTGAATTTAAAAAAGTATTAAATGTTGGCAGTAGCGGAGCTGATGTTAATAAGCTTCAAGAATGCTTAGCCCAAGACCCTGAAATATATTCTGGAGAAATAACTGGATATTTTGGAAACCAAACCAAAGAAGCAGTTATTCTTTTCCAAGAAAAATACAAAGAAGAAGTTTTAACTCCCGGAGGATTAACCAAGGGAAATGGAAGTGTTGGCACTAGCACAATTAAAAAACTTAATGAAGTGTGTTTTCAAGTTCCTGATGAAGAAATAAAACTTTCTTTTGTAATTAAAACAGTTGAAAGTCCTTGTTTAATCAAAACTGCTGAAAATATTAAAGAGCAATGGGAAAAAATAGGAGTTAAAGTAGAAATTAAAAAACTAGACTCAACTGAAATTAAAAAAACAATAAGAGACAGAGACTTTGATATTCTTCTTTTTGGAAAAAAGCTAGGAGGTATTCCTAATTTTCTTCCTTTTTGGCACTCCTCACAAATTATTGACCCAGGCTTAAATCTTTCTATGTATAAAAACGAAATTGTAGATGGTTTACTAGAAAAAGAAAGAATGTATTCAGACTACAAATCAAGCGAAAGACAAGCAATTTTAGAAGAATTACAAAATACTTTAATTAAAGATTATCCTGCTACTTTTTTATACTCTTCTTATGGTGCGTATATAACAAACAAAAAAATAGAAGGAATATCTTTAGACAAATTACCTGAGCTAGAAAAAAAGTTTATTGATATATACAATTGGTATATAAAAGAAAAAAGAACATGGAAACAAGATTCTTAAAAGACATGGGTGATGTTTTTAAAAACAGTCAAGGATTAAATGACAATCCTCCTCTTTATTATATGTACCGAGGAGTTAAAGAAGAAAACGGATTAAGGTATGATATTACTGTAATCCCCCCTCGAATGATTAATGATGAATTTGTTAAAACAAAAGGTCATTACCATTCAACAAATCACGGAGAATTATACATTGTTTTAAAAGGACAAGGAATATTTTTAATGCAAAAAGAAACTGATGCTTATTTTGTTAAAGCAAGCCAAGGACAAGCCATAATAATTAAACCAGGCTATGCTCATATTACTATTAATCCTGATTCAGAAAATGTTCTAGAAATGGCTAATTGGATTAGCCCTCAATGCGAATCAAACTATCAAACAATACAAGAAAACAAAGGTGCTTATTATTACTATACCCTTAATGGTTGGGTTAAAAACCAAAATTATAAACAGGTTCCTGAACTCAGAGAAGAGGAACCATTAAACGAGATTCCAAAAGATCTCACGTTCTTAAAATAAACATATGGAAAAAAAACAATTTACTAAAAAGCCTCGGACATTTACCAAGCCCATTCACAAGGAAAATTTAAAATTAATACCCTTGGGTGGATTAGGAGAAGTTGGCCGAAACATGAATATTATTGAATACAAAAATCAAATATTAATAGTTGATATTGGATTCAGAATGCCTGAAGAAGATATGCCTGGAATTGATTATATTATTCCTGACGTATCGTATCTTTTACAAAACAATAGATATAAAAACATTGTTGGTGTTTTAATTACTCATGGACACTATGATCATATTGGAGCAATCCCCTATATTATTCACAGGATTGGCAATCCGCCTTTATTTGCTTCTCCTTTGGCCAAAGGAATTATTATTAAAAGACAAGAAGAATTTCCAGACAGACCAAAGTTAGACATAAATGAAATTAATCATGGTTCAAGAATAAAACTAGGAGTTTTTGAAATAGAATTCTTTAGACAAAATCATAATATTCCTGATAACATGGGAATATTTATTAAAACTCCGGCAGGAAACATTGTTCACACTTCTGACTTTAAATTTGATGATTTCCCAGTTAATGAAAAACCAACTGACTTTAAAAAACTAGCTGAAATAGGAGAAAGAAAAATCACTCTTTTAATGTGTGATTCAACTGGAGCTGAAGAAGAAGGACATTCTTTTTCAGAAAAACAAATATTTGAAAACCTTGAAAAAGTTTTTAAAGAAGCAAAGGGAAGAATCATTCTTGCTACTTTTTCTTCTTTGATTAATAGAATTCAGCAAGCAATTACTTTGTCTGAAAAATACAATAGACGCATAGGATTTATTGGGCACAGCATGAAAACCAATGTAGAGATGTCTAAAAAACTAGGATACTTAAAATCTCAAAAAGGAAGCTTGTTAAAAAAAGTTGCTGATGCAAATAATTTACCAGACGAACAAGTAACTATTCTTTGCACTGGCGCTCAAGGAGAAGAAATGGCAGGATTAATGAAAATTGCTACTAAAGAACACCCTTCGATTGTAATCAAGCCAGGAGATACTATTGTTTTTTCTTCATCAGTCATTCCTGGAAATGAAAGAACAGTCCAAATGCTTAAAGATGATTTATTAAGACAAAAAGCTAATGTTTTTCATTACAAAATGATGGATATTCATGCTGGAGGACATGCTCAAAAGCAAGAAATTAGAGAAATGATTTCTTTGATGAAACCTAAATATTTTATGCCCATTCACGGACAATTTTCCATGATGTATGCTAATGCTAAATTAGCAGAAAGCTGTGGCATTAAAGAAGAAAACATTGTTCTAGCTGATAATGGAAAAATAATTGATATTTCTCAAGAAAAAGCAATAATTGAGAAAAAAGAAGTTCCTTCTGACTA
>DFZB01000030.1:4680-6333 GCA_002382025.1 Patescibacteria group bacterium UBA4067
AAAAAAGTAATCCAAACCATTGAAAAAGCAACTGCTTCTGGAAGAGTAGTTAACTGGACATACATTAAAGATAATGTTAAAAATACATTAGGTGACTTTCTTTTTGAAAAAACACAAAGAAGGCCAATGGTATTACCAGTAATTATAGAAGTTTAATATTATGAAAATATTTAGTGGAACAAGACCAACTGGAGACTTACATATAGGTAATTATTTAGGAGCATTAAAGCAATGGATTGATTTACAAAAAAGCAATGATTGCTTGTATTGCATTGTTGATTGGCATGCTATCACTACTCCCTATTCTGAAAAAAATCTACAAAAAATAATATTTGATTTTGCCACTAGTTATTTAGCAATTGGACTTGATCCTAAAAAATGCATTCTTTTTATTCAATCTCAAGTTAAAGAACACGTTGAACTAGCTTGGATTTTAGGAACAATCACTCCTTTAGGAGAATTAAAAAGAATGACCCAATTCAAAGATAAATCCATAAAACATTCTGAATATGTTAATGCCGGACTTTTAAATTACCCTATTTTAATGGCAGCTGATATATTATTATACCAAACAGAAGTAGTGCCAATTGGCAAAGACCAAATTCAACACTTGGAATTAACTAGAAACATTGCTGAAAAATTTAATAAAAAATATGGTAAAACTTTTGTTGTGCCAAAACCAATGCTTCCTAAACAAGGAGCCAATATCATGTCTCTTATTAATCCTGAAAAGAAAATGTCAAAAACTGATGATGAAAAAGGAAGAATTGGATTATTTGACAGCCCTAAAGAAATTGAGAAAAAAATAATGTCTGCTACTACTGACTCAGGAAAAGAAATAAAGTACGATGTGATTAATAAAAAAGGCATTTCTAATTTACTAACCATATATTCCATATTTTCTGAAAAAACAATCAAAGAAATTGAAAAAGAATTTAAAAATCAGGGATATGGAGAATTTAAAAAATCTTTATCTCAATTATTAATTGAAAAGTTAGAACCCCTAAGAAAGAAAAAGCAGGATTTAATGAAAAACCCTGCTTATGTTAATTCAATTCTTGAAAAAGGATCAAAAGAAGCTAAAAAAAGAGCTGAAACAACAATGATTAAGGTTAGAAATAAAATGGGGTTAAAATAGTTTTAATAACTCGTTTTTCTTTTCTGCCATTAGTTCTTTGTTTTTCGCTTCAACAATTAATCTAATCAATGGTTCTGTGTTAGAAGCTCTGACTAAAAACCACCAATCAGGAAAATCAACTCTTAGTCCATCTATTTCCATTGTCTTTCCTTCTTTGTATTTTTCTTTAATCTGCTTTATTATTTCCTCTTTGTTTTCAACTTTAAAATTAATTTCTCCTGAATGAAAATATTTCCTAAATGGCTCTATTAATTGAGACAATGTTTTGTTCTCTTTTTTCATTTTTTCAATGATATTAAATAAAACAAAATATGGACATTCTGTAAAATAATGATTTTTAGAAAAAAAGTGTCCAGAGTATTCTCCTCCAAAAACAATATCTTCTTTTTTCATTTTCTCTTTAATAAAAGAATGCCCCACCCTACTTAAAACAGGAATTCCTCCCAAACTCTCAATTGTTTCTTTGACAATATTACTAGAACGAACATCATAAAGTATTTTTTCTTTTCCTTTAA
>DFZB01000016.1:0-10106 GCA_002382025.1 Patescibacteria group bacterium UBA4067
ATATTTGTTCCATCATTTAATGTAAGAAGGATTCCTCCTTCAGAACATTCACTTAAATTAGGATTCTCGGTATTAACGATTCCTGGATTAATTGAGTTTAATATTAAAAAAACCGAAAGCAATATAATCATTCCCATAAATCCATTAATAGCCATTTCTCTTGCTTTTGATATTCTTCCTGGGTCTCCTCCTGACATAATAAAATTAACTCCTGACCATATCAATATCACTAAAAGAATCACTGCTCCCATAGCAATAATCATCATAAAAGCATAAGAAACATAATCAGTAAGAGTCGAACTTTCATTTATACTATAAGTTCCAAAGGGTGTTTTTATCTCTGGATAATTATTTTCCACCGCATAAGCTGATTGAAAAGACAATAGCAATAAAAATATTAATAAAATGTATTTGTATTTTTTCATGATTTTTTATTTTATTCTTGCTTTTGAAGACAATAATAATCATTTACTAAGCTATAAATAGCATTAGTACAAGTAGGATGTTGTTTATTATTCAAACACGCTTCTCTTTGTCCTGAAGTTAAATAATTCATATTATTATATGGTTGACAATTCCACATTATATCAGAAGGAGGATAGGGGAAAACAGGAAGAATTGTTGCTGATCCAGAAGATAATGTGTCTAACCCTTCTTCACAGCTTAAAAGAGCAAAACCTTTTGTTCCTTGTTTTAATGGAAGACCATAACCAGTAACACATTGATCAAGTTTTTTTCTTGAATAATTAAGCGTATCAAGGATTGTCCACCTATTAGGGTCTTTTTCTTTAAGATTTTCTCCTTTTCCATAACTATCAATTCTTCTTGCTAATAACTCTATTTTTTGTAAATGGCCCAATCCTATTTTAGCATTTGCTGTGGTGGTGCAATAAGAAGTATCTCTACAATCAAGACCAGAATCATGATCTTCTGGATAATTATAGTTTTCGGCAGCAGAACTATAATTAAATATTCTACACTGCTTGTCCTTTAAATCATCATAAGGACAGACATAATAATCTTTTTTTATATTTTTTCCTCTTTCTGAAGAACAATCAATTGACCCACTTGCTCCTATTTTTGTAATGTTTACCTTGCCACCAAATTCAAAAACCCCTATAAATCCTGTGGGCAAAGTAAGTCTACCGCAATATATTGTTCCAAAACGAGTTGTTTGCGTTACAAATTTAGCTGACGAATAAAAATGACCATGAGATCCTCTAAAAAGACAGTATAGTCTCTGACAATATTCATTTCCACCATAAAATGCATCTTCTCCTTCTATCCATTCTATTTTTATTCCCAATCCTTTTACATGATTTTCAATAATCTGCCTATCTTCTTCTGTTATTAAGCCAACATCTTCTCCTTCGCAAAAAGTTTTTTCAACTGTCCATGCTGGTAAAAAAGTAATAATACTTCCTTTTTCACTTTCTCGGCATGTTCCCAGTTTAACTAACGATCCATAAAAACCATCTACATAGTCTACTCTTTTTAATTTCGTTCCTCTGCCAGTACCAGGTTCATGAGGATAATAATATTTTTCTTCGGCTCCAGGACAAAGACAATTGCTTTCAAATTCATGATTTAAATAATAATCCATATAATAATCAGTTGATCCTTTTTTACTTCCGTCTGTGGAAGTAAAAGTACATTTTTTCTTAGGACCAGAAGCCCAATCTGTTATAAAATACCAAGGATCTATACTTGTTACATAGGTGAAGCCCAAATAAATAGAAGAATCCTCTGCACAACTATAAAAATTTTTATCTACAATGTTTACTATCTCACACTCTTCACAACAAATACATTGTTTTTCTTTGCTTGAATCACAAACAGAACAATCATCACAATAATTATCAGTAGGACACATTCCTACCTTATCGCAACTCTTTTCTCCTCCACTAGTTGGATAATTATTACACCTTAAACAATCACATTGTTCAGGTAAATCAGCAAATTCTTGTGCTTTTTCTTTTACGCTTTCAATTTCTTTTTTTATCGTACCTGTAAATTCTAATAATTTATTGGCAAATAATTTTGCATCATTAACCAATTCTCCTAATGGTATTTCTGATACCATGTATCCTTTTTTGTCTTTGTCAGTAATCATTCTTAATGTTTCTTTACTATATGATTCTTCGTATTTAAATCCTTGCCTATAATAAAAAGTAGCTCCATCTCCAGCATAAGAATAGCTTTCTTTATTTGTTTCAACATTACAAATTCTTTTTTCTTTTAACTCTTCGTAGCTTTCTTTTTCTGAGTTATAGACATTACAATTCCCATTTTCTGCTACACAAGGATCATTTTTTAACTCTTCTGCGTAAAGAAAGGAAGTTAATTCAGCTCTTTTTCCAGAAAAACAATTATTGTTATTAATGACAGTACAATTAAAATCTCGACAAAATCTTACTGGATCATAAGTATAAACATATTTTCCATGACTTCCAACAAATGATTTTTCTACTATTTTCTTTCCTTGATTGTCTTTGTTTTGAAGAGAATGAAATTCAGCCATAGAAATTCTTTCTCCATAAGGATCTCTCATTTTAATTATAGCTCTGTCTAAATCTTCTAAATGGTTTTTGTAATATTCTTCAAAGGTCTCCATTCTTTTTATGGCTAAATTTAAAGTAAGAAACTTTTCTTTGTCTGTGTTTGGATCTTCCCAAAAAGCAGTAAATGGACACATGTCTGCTTTTGCTCCAGGAGGTAGGTCTTTATAACTTTCTCCGTCAACTCTAATCTTTATTTCATTTCTATCGCAATCAATTTGATCTCGCACATCTTTTACACAAGGATCATGATCGTTTGTTGTATTTAAAAAACTACTAATTTGACATCCAAAGTTTGGTTTGTAATAAGCACTACCACAACAAAAACAATTACTATCGCAAATATTAACATCTACGTATTGACAATTTCCATCTGGATCACAAGTCTCGCAAGAATCTTTTTTAGTCTGACAAGCATAAGAAATTGATTGATCAAGATAAGACCAGCTAGCACACCTACTACACCTACAATTATTTTCTCCGCTATCATCAATACTTTTTATTGAGTCCAATATTCTTCTCATTGGACCATCAGTAAGTTTTCCTTTACAAAGATAGTCTGCATTAAATGCTTTTACTTTTTTAATAATTGCTTGATTTAATTCTTCTATACAATAAAACATATCAACTCCTCTTAATGTATCATCTTCTGTTATTTTCCCGTCTCCATTTCTATCTATTGTGTCTCCATTTTCATCATAAGAATAACAAAGCTCTTCTGTTACATCTTTTTTCTCTGGATCTAATCTTTTAGAAGAGTTAGCAGCTAATATAGTTTCGACTATTGTTCCCAAAGGAATTTCTTCAAACTCTAATACATTAGGATTTGTATTTTTGTTATCTCTATTAAAAACCTCTGCAACATATTCTAATGGACGAATATTCATTATTACTAAATCAGGATTAATAGTTGAAGCAATAACATAAACTCCTAAAAGAATAATCAAACCAACAAATACTGCCTGAATTCTTTCTTTGGCTATTATTATTTTAGCCATTTCTCCCTGAGCAATAATCATATTAATTCCATGATACATAATAACGAAAACAGCTATTATCACTCCTGCGCTAATAGCTATTTTTACAAAATATACAAAAAGATCATTAGTTTGTCCCGAAACAAGTCCATCGTATTGATTTTCCAATGCAAAGGAAAGAATAGGAATAATTAAGATTAAAAAGATTACAATGATTAAAAGTTTTTTCATATAATGCTTTATTTTTTCTTTGGTTCTTTATTTTCTTTTTTAGAAACTTCTTTTCCTTGAGGTTTTTCTTCTCCTTCTTCTTCTGGAATATTGGCATCTTTCAATGTAAGATAAGACATTATTGTCCAAAAAGGAAGAGCTCCTAAATAGGGAATAGACTCTAATATGGCTGATCCAAAAAATCTAAAACTTTTCTTTTTTAATTTTTTTGAGCTCATTCTAATTCTTGTTCCTTCTCTAAACCATATCCATGAACCTAAAAAAATAGTTCCAATAAAATCTGTAACACCAACATCATCTAAACCAAAACAAATAAGAATTATACCTATTGCGTCTAACATCAGGGCAAAGGGAAAAAATATTATTAGTTCTGGGCTCATTCTTAAACCTAACATTTTTATTGCTTTTAAAATAATGTATGATATAATTATTATAGTATTTTTTAAGAATATTGTAAAATACAAAAAATGAAAAAAAACAACGCACCATTATTCGCTTTTATTTTTATTGGATTATTGTTCTTACCATTAATAACAAATGCGGGCTTTCTTCAAGATCCTGTTGGGTCAATATTGGGTGCTTTGGGTTTAAGTGATATAGCAGATGGTTTCGCTAAAGCTTTATCTGTTTTTCTTGTTCAATTACTTGCAGGTATTGTTACCACTATTCCTAATGCAGCTCTTCAACTTTTAAATTGGGTAGCTAGTCCTAATTTTCTTCAGATTAGCATGACTGGTCCCGACAATGAACTTGTTACTGAAGGATGGAACATAACAAGAAATTTAGCTAATATTGCTTTAATATTTGGACTAATTTTTATTGCTATAAATATTATTCTTGGAAGCCAAGAAGTTCAAGCAAAAAAATCTTTAGTTAATTTTGTTCTTATTGCTATTTTAATTAATTTTACTCCTGTTATTTGTGGTGTTATTATCGATGCCTCAAATGCATTAACCTCATATTTTCTTACGGGTGGAATAAATGGAAATCTGGTTAATTTTTTAGCAGAAGAAATAAATACAAATAAAAACATTGATTTTTTTGCACTTATTGTTTTTTTCTTTTTTGGAATATTTTCTGCTGTAATTTATTTACTTTATGCTCTTCTTTTCGCAGCTAGATATATTATATTATGGATTTTAATTATCGTATCTCCTCTTGCTTTTGCATCAAAGGTTTTTCCCAAATCAAAATATATAACCAAAGTTTTCCCAAATCTTCTTTATTGGGATGAATGGTGGGATCAATTTATTCAATGGAATGTAATTGGAATTCCTGCTGGATTCTTTATTTATCTTTCTAATGTTGCAATGGTTAAATTAACTGCAGGTGGAATTTTTGCTGATTCAGGTGGAATATCAGTTTTTGGTGCATTATTTACTTATGTCATGCCATTTCTATTTATGGCAATTGGATTCTTTGTCACCATGTCATCAGGAGGACCAGTAAGATCGAAAATAAGTGGACTAGGCAAACAAGCTTGGGGAAAAGCTGTTGGAGCTGGAAAAACTGCTGCTGCTGCTGGAGCTGGATATGCTATAGGAAGAGCAAAAGCAGGTGGCACATATATCAAAGAAGGAGCCGTAGGAGGAATTGCTGGTGCAGCATATAATAAAGGAAAAAAAGATGATGAAAAAATTGACTGGCACTCAAGAGAAGGAAGAGACGAAGCAAGACAAAAATACAAAGAATATAAACAAGGAGTTAAAGAAAAAGCAGCCAAGTATGGTGTTATTTCTCATGAAACTGCTAATGAGAAAAATAAAGCAGAGAAACAAGCAGAAGAATTTGCTAAAAAAATGGATCTTGATTATTTCAACAAGCATTATAATGACGCAACAATGACATCAGAACAAAGAAAAGCTGGGGACATTAGATTTATGAAAGAAGATACTTCAGCCTATCTTAAAGGTGCTGGAGACAATAAACAAGAATATCAAAGAAGATTAAAAGTTATTAATACCTACGGAGATGACTCGAAAGGACACAGAAAAATTAAAACAAAAGCTTTGATGGATGCTAGCTTTAAAAACAAAAATTTAGCCGGAGATACAAACTGGGGACAACTCTATGGTAATATAGATATAAATGAAGAGATACCAAAGATGTCTGCTCAAGAAGTATTAGAAAGTTCCTCTGCAGAATTTTTACAAAACGAAGATAATCTAGCAAAATTAAGTGCTGGACAAATAAATCACATATTAAATCGTGGATCAAAACCTCAGGTTGCTGCAATAGAAAGCGTGGAAAAACGATATAAAAGAAATGATGAAAACTATAAAAGGTTAGACCTAGAAACTAAAGAAATAAAAAAAGCTCTTAAAGACGCAAAAGAAATGAAAAAAAATTCCGAGAAACTTGGAGGGTCTGGAGAAGCAGGGTATAGAGACTCTAAAAGAATAGAAGAATACGATGCTCAAATAAAAAATTATGAAGCCGAAATAGAAAAGAGAACAAATCTTGTTCGTATTTTCAGCTAATAATAATTTATAATTCACATATGCAAATTTTAGACTTAAAAATATTAGATTTCATTGAAGAGATTGCAGAAAAATATAACCTAGATAAAGAAATAGAAAATGATCCACTAATTCAAAAAAATCTTTCTGAGGCAAAAAACATTGGGGAAAAACAATTCATTAAAATTGTTTACTCTAAAAATACTTTTCCATCTTTAATTTTAAAAGATATTATAAGGGATTATTTAAATAAAAATTTAACATCTTCTCAACTAATAAAAGAAATTAAAGAAAAATTACCAGCAGAAGAAAGTATTGCCACACAAATTTTTCAAGATATAATGAACAACTCTTTGATAGGCGAAGATTTAAAAGGATCTATAGAAAAAAACATTTCTTCTGCTGAAGGAAAAACAACTAAAAAAGGTTTGAGCCAAGAATTAGAATAAAAAAGGGCATTGATATTAATCAAGCCCTAAATCTTTAAGATTTTGCCTTACTCTTTCTTCCTTAGAAGAAGATTTCTGAGAAGAACCAGAAGATACTTGTTGTACTGCTCTTTGACCAAGTATTTGCATGGCCGCTATTAATTCTAATAACGTTGAACTTCCTGATCCTCCTGAAGTTCTAATGTCGGCAAACTGTTTTCCCTCTATGGCCATTTGTCGATGGACCATGTCTTCAGCTGCTTTCCAATAGACTCCGTATTTTTGTTCGAATTCGTTTGGATTTTCTCTGATTTTGTTTTGAATTTCCTCTTCAGTGAGACCAATATTTTTGCTTAATATTTGCATTATTGGTCCCGCAACCTCCATTGCTCGCTTATAGCTTTTAGCCCGAGCCTCTACTTCAATTGCCTGCTTTTCAAATTCAGCAACGGCCTTTCTGGTAGACGCTTCAGTATATCTCTTGTCTGATGGTTCAATTTGAACCACCTTCATCTTTACTACTTGGACTCCGAAATCGTCCTTAATTTTATCGATTATTGGACGCATTTCTGTCTCAAAATAGTCTCCAAGGGCAACGCTTCCAGAAAGATTAATCCATTCAAGATAGTTTCTCTTTCTGATTTGGTCCCTAACCCCACCTTGAATAAGATTTGCGCTACTGCCATACCAATTTTGGATTTTAAATATCGCCTTGACCGGGTTGACAATTTTCATTTCAACAGCCAAACCAATATTAATTGGCATAACACTAATGTCTTCGGCAGACAAAACCCCAATATAATAGAAATAGGACTTTACGAGCACACTTCTAAGAACTTCTTCTTTGAATACGCTCTTTCCTTGTTCTGTATATTTTGTCCATTTCTGCCTGTAGACATGTCTCCGCTGAAACGGCCAGAGAAAAAGACACATTCCCTTAATTTCTCTTTGCTTCAATGTTGCATTGTTTTCTTCAACAATGTTCCATTCTTCGTCAAGACCGAAATATTTCAGCTTAAGGAAAAGCTTTTTAAATCCCATTCCCTCAACAATAATGGTGGCAAACCCTTCTTCTGGAAAGGTACCAAACACATCGTTTGGCGCCCAGATAAAATAGAGAACAACGAATGCAATGATTGGAACAATAATTATTCCAATTATTCCTCCGACAATACCAGTAAATACTGCTAAAACAATAGCAATAATCACAGAGATTGCAACGATTACAAAGCCTTTTAAGAAAGCTTTTTTCTCCGCTACAAACTTCTCATCCATCTCTTTAACAGATGACATTTTTTCTTCTCCTTTTTTGGTTTTCAAATTACAATAATCCCATTAGGGATACTTTAATTATAAAAGATTTTGTCTTTTTTGTCAATGTCGCTCTTGATAAACTACTCTCTTCTGTGATAAAATATAAATATTAATATGGAAGAAAAACCAACAAAAGAATTCTTTTGGAAAACATATGAAAAGCTTCCTGAAGATTTAAAAGAAGCTATCTTCTCCGAAAGCAATAATGAAGCAGTCAAAACAATTTGTTCTCGTTTTGACTTATCAGAAGACCAAACTTCTTTAATTGCAAAATATACAGGAAGAGTTTTAATGGGTCTTCTTCCTTTGAAAGAGTTGCCCATTACATTAGAATTAGAATTAAATATTGATGAAAAAGTTGTTGAAGATATTATTAAAGAATTAACCTATGCTATTTTTAAACATTTGCGAGTTTCTTTGAATAAAATATATAGTGATAATTATTTTGATAATATTCCAATAGAAGAAGATACAAAAATTAAAAAAAGTGCTATAATAAACAAGGAACAAAAACCAAAAGAAGAACCAACCAAATACGAAGAATATGATCCTTATAGGGAAACATTATAATCATGCCATTTCAAGTACCACAATTCATAGACCATGATCCTAAAATTCTAGGACCATTCACTTTAAAACAAAGCCTTTATATCGGTATCGCGTTAGGAATTTCTTTTTTTCTTTATTTTTCTTTAGCTCAAACAAACTTCTTTTTATACGTTCTTGTTTGTGGTCTTGTTTTCGGAGCAGCCATTGCTCTAGCATTTATTAAAATTGAAGGATTAGCAATTCCATTAGTTATTAAAAATTTCATTAATTTTAACTTAAACACAAAAATGTACAGATGGGAAAGAAAAGAAACTCCTGTTTTTCTACCAACTAAAAAATCGAATAAAATAGAAGTTAAAGAAGAAAAAACAAAATTAAAAATTAAAAAAGGTGGAAGGATTGATCAATTAAATAAAAAAATATATTATTAATGTCTATAACATCTCAACAATTTATTCCCGTAGAACAAATAAGAGAAGGGGTGATGATAATGAAAGATAGATCATTGAAGGGGATCTTAATGATTTCTTCTATTAATTTTGCTTTGAAGTCTGAAGAAGAACAAAGTGCTATTATTTTTAATTTTCAAAACTTTCTTAATTCTTTGGATTTTTCTTGCCAAATAATTGTCAATTCAAGAAAAGTAAATATTACTGGCTATATCGATAAAATTAGGAATTTAGAAAATGAACAAAAAAATGAACTTCTTAAAATTCAAACTGCTGATTACAGAAAATTCATCGAAGAAATCATAGCAGAAGATTCTATTATGAGTAAAAACTTTTATGTAGTTGTTCCTTATTATCCTTTATTAGAATTGTCTAATAGCCCTCAAACAAAAAAACAATCTGCTGCTAATGTTACAGCTAGCTTAACTGAACAAAATTTTCAAACAGGAAAATATCAATTATGGCAAAGAATGGAATACATATCATTAGGATTAAAACGTTGTGGTCTAAAATCAGTCACCTTAAACACAGAAGATATTGTTGAGCTTTTGTGGAGCTTACATCACCCAAAACAAGCAGAAATGGGTTATTATCCTGATTTGCCACCTGAATTAATAAAATAAAATATGAATTTATTTAAACAACAAAAAAAACAAAAACTATTTGAACAAGAAACCACTGGTATAAAAGATATTATTGCTCCTTCAGTAATAGAGGTTAATCAGAACTATGTAAATTTAGAAGAAAAAATAGCTAAAACATATTTTGTTTTTTCTTATCCTCGTTATTTATCCATGGGCTGGTTAGCACCAATTATTAACATGGATATTGCTTTTGACTTGTCTTTCTTTTTTCATCCAATTGAAACAGGAACAATATTAAGGCAGCTAAGAAAAAGCGTAACTGAAGTACAATCAGAAATAATTGAAAGGCAAGAAAAAGGCTTGATCAGAGAGCCTGCATTAGAAGTTGCCTATCAAGATCTAGAAGATCTTCGTGACAAACTTCAAACAGCTCAAGAAAAAATGTTTAAATTTGGATTATATATTACTGTTTATGCTGACACTAAAAAAGAATTAGAAATAATTGAAACAAAAATTAGATCTGTTCTTGAATCAAGATTAATATATATTAAACCAGC
>DFZB01000016.1:10131-10478 GCA_002382025.1 Patescibacteria group bacterium UBA4067
ATAAATAAACACAATCGCTCTCTTATTCTATTTGATAGATTTAGTCTAGAAAACGCTAATATGGTTATTTTTGCTAAATCAGGTTCTGGAAAATCTTATGCTGTAAAATTAGAAATTTTGAGGTCTTTAATGATGGGCGCTGAATGTATTATTATTGATCCAGAAAATGAATATAAACCATTGTCTGAAGCTGTAAATGGTTCGTTTTTTAAGATATCTTTAAGTTCTGATACTCATATTAATCCTTTTGATTTACCAGAACCAAGAGAAGATGAAACACCAGAAGATGTTTTAAGAAACAATATTATTAATCTAGTTGGATTAATGAGAATAATGTTAAATGGCAT
>DFZB01000016.1:10649-11185 GCA_002382025.1 Patescibacteria group bacterium UBA4067
TTTATTGTTATGAGATATATTTGGAGCACAGTAAGAGTTTCTCTTAAAAAAAGAATATTAGTTATAGATGAAGCATGGTGGATGATGAAACAAAGTGATGGAGCTTCTTTCCTCTATGGAATATGCAAAAGAGCTAGAAAATACTGGCTAGGAGTAACCACTATTACCCAAGATGTTTCTGATTTTATTAGCTCAGATTATGGAAAACCAATTATTACTAATTCTTCTTTACAATTACTTTTAAAACAAAGTCCTGCTTCAATTGATTTAGTACAAAAAACTTTTAATTTAACTGATCAAGAAAAATTCCTTCTTTTAGAAAGTCCTGTGGGGGAGGGAATATTTTTTGCCGGCCAAAAACATGTGGCTATTAGTATTGTTGCTTCTTATACTGAAGATCAAATAATTACAACCACTCCAGAAGAAATTATTAAAATAAGGGATGCTAAAAAATACGGACAAGAAAATATTTAAATTAAAGGCTCTATAATAATTTTTCTGTTTTCTCTTTCTCCAACGCTTTCAATTTTAACGTC
>DFZB01000016.1:11294-12587 GCA_002382025.1 Patescibacteria group bacterium UBA4067
GTTCCCTGTTTACCAATAAAAATATTTGCTTCTTTGGTTTTAATATTAACTATTAAAGACTCTGTTTCTTCTTGTTCTTTTTCTATGTATATTTTTTTTATCTCTGCTTCTGATCCTGCTTTAAGAAAAAAATCCTTAATAATGTTTTCTATTTTTTCTTTGTTTTCCATTTTATTTCTTGTTAAATATTTTTCTTTGTTGGATAATATTTAAAACAGTGGTTATTGACCAATAAAGACCTAAAGCAGCCGGAAGATTGAAAAGAACGAAAAATATAACGGCTGGAACAAAAAACATTGTTTGTTTTTGAATCATTTCTGTTATTTGTTCCATTTGATCTTTTTCTCCTTCTTTTGATGGTTGCTGTATTGTGGCTGTTTTTACTTGAATAAACTGAAGTATTGCTGTAATAAACGCTAAAAACATATTGGGTTGAGACAGGTCAACTGTTAAAAAAACTGGATTTATTGTTTCAGGTAAGGATATAAAAGAATATATATATGGCTCTAACTTAGCTAAATCTATTCCACTTTGAAAAACCTTAAACAAGGCGAAAAAAATAGGAATTTGCAAGAAAAGAACAAATATCCCGGCAAAAGGATTAAAATTGTTTTCTTTATAAACTTTAAGTAGCTCTCTTCCTTGCTGTTCTCTGTCCTTGTATTCTTTTTGTACTCTCTTTATTAATGGCTGTATCTCTGCCATTTTCTTTTGCGACTCTAATGATTTCTTGTTTAAAGGATTAGTTATTATTTTTATAATTAAGGTTAAAACAATTATTGCTAAACCAAAATCTCCTAAAATGTTGTATAAAAATAGTAAAAAATTCAGCAAAGGCTGATAAAGAAAACTATTAAAAATGATAGATATTATTTCAAGCATTGTTTATTTTTTTAAAGGTTTTTTCTATGTCTTGTTTGATTTCTTCGAACGTATTTTTTTTAATTTTTGATAAACTAACAATAACTATATCAAATTTATTTTTTATTGGTATTGTTTTTACAATCTCTCTTATTCTTCTTTTTATTTTATTCCTTTCCACAGCATTAAGAGATACTTTTTTTGAAACAATAAATCCAATTCTTGTAAAAGGCTCTTTTGTTTTTAGGGCTTTTATATATACACTATCTCCCTTTATAGTTTCTCCCTTTTCAAAAACTTTTTCAAAGTCTTTTTTCTTTTTTAACCTATTTTCTTTAGGTAGCATTAAACTGTGAGCTTTGCTCTTTTTTTATTTCTTCTTTTCTTTAAAATCTTTCTTCCACTAGCGGTTTCTGATCTTTTCATAAAACC
>DFZB01000003.1:0-10335 GCA_002382025.1 Patescibacteria group bacterium UBA4067
TGCCTGAACCAAAAAAAGGATTAAGATCTTTTGGTCCCTATAACAGTATAGATTTTTCTTTTTTTGCTCATGATCGAATAGGCTTTATTTATGAAGAAAATAATAATTTTTTTGTAAATATTAATGATGAAATATATGGACCTTATGAAAAAATAGACTCTTTAAGATCTTCTGGAAATAGTTTTTCCTTTAGGTATTATAAAGAAGATCAATCGTACATTAAAATAAATGAAAAAGTTTTTGGTCCATATCAAGACATTAGAATGTTTCACTTAACTGGAACTGGTGAATTTGGTTTTGAATACAAAGAAAAAAATCTCTGGCGCATAAAAATAAACAATATTGTTCATGGTCCCTATGAAGAAACAGGAAGAATATCATTTTTTCTAGACGATTTTATCTTTTTTTATAAATTAAATGGAAAATGGTACACAAAATTAAATAATGAAATCGAAGGTCCATTTGACGCTGTTGATTCATTAATAACCTCTGGTATGAATTTTGCTTACACTTATAAAATAAATGAAAATTGGTATGCAAAAATCAATGAAAATGTATACGGACCATATAATTCTATTAGCAGAATGAGACTCGCAAACAAAGACTTTGCTTTTATGCAACAAAAAGATGGAAAATGGTATTTAGAATTAAATATATCAGAATAAAGTTTCTAATAAAGACCCTGTGTTACTTGATATATAGGCAAAATAATAGCACTAGCCACAAAAGCAACAAAAAGACCAATAAATATAAGGATTATAGGCTCTAAAACTACAGGTATTTTTTTGGTTTTTTCTGTAATTGCTGATGAAAAAAAATCAGCAAGATATTTAAAAGACTCTGTAAATGATCCTGTTTCTTCTCCGGTAGTTATAATACTAATATAAATACTAGGATACAGATCAGGATAAACACTTAAAGCCCTGGAAAAAGGATCTCCTTTTATTATCTTCTCTTTTACTTCCTCAAGCGAATCTTTATATGCTTTATTGGAAGTTGATTCAATGGTAATATCTATTATTTCTGTTACCATTAGTCCACTTTCAAATAAAGTAGAAATGAGTTGAGAAATAATTGTTAATTGATAAAGACTAACTAGTTCTCCAACTACGGGAATCTTTAATACAAAATAATCAAAAGAATCTCTTATTTTTTTTATCTTACTTAAAAGATAAATAAAAAGAATGAAAAAAAGAAAACCTATAACAACAACCACTCCATTATTTTGAATAAACTGAGAAGAAGAAAGTAATATTCTTGAAACCAATGGTAAATTAATACCCAAAGAAGCAAAAATAGGTGTTAATTTTGGTAAAACAAAAAAAGTAAGACCACCACCAAGAAGAAAAGCAAAGATGATTATTATTTTCGGATAAAGAGTTGCTGAACTTATATCTTTTTCGAGATTATTTTTTCTTTCTAACCAATCAATTAAGTGTTGCAATGTTTTACTCAAAGAACCACTTTCTTCTCCTGCCCTAATAAAACTAGCGAATGCTTTTTCAAAATGTGGGTTTTCTTCAAAAACCTGATGAATAGGGGTTCCCTTTTCTGTTCTTTCTTTTGCTTTTCTTAGTGTTTCTTTAAAAATTGGGGACCTTATTTGCTTAGACAATATTTCTAGTGTTTCATTGATTGGATTTCCTGTTTTAATAAGAAGAGCCCAGGTTTTAACAAAATCTTTTTTTTCTTGAGTAGTTATTTTATTTGTTATTCCCATGCTTCAATTTTTCTTTTAATTAATTTTAAACTTTAGTTGCTCTTTTTATTTCTTCGAAAGTAGTAATACCCATTAAAGCTTTGGTTATTCCATCATCAAGCATTGTTGTCATTCCTTGTTCAACAGCTTTTTTCTTGATTGCATCCATTGGTGCTTTTTTGTTAATCAATTCTCTTATTTCTTCTGTAACATTTAAAATTTCAAAAATTGTAGTTCTTCCTTCGTATCCTGAATTATCGCAAAACTTACACCCTTTTCCATGGAAAAACTTAATTTTATCAAAATCTTTTTTTCCAGAAATTTTCCTTATGGTGTCTGCAAGAATTTTTTCATCTTCAAGAACAGCTAATTCTTTTTCTGAAAGAGAATATTCTTCTTTGCACTCACTACAAATTTTTCTTACTAATCTTTGTGCTATAACAGCATTTACAGAGGCAGATACTAAATAAGGCTTTGCTTCCATTTCTAAAAATCTTGAAAAAGCAGTTGGTGCATCATTAGCATGCAAAGTAGAAAGCACTAAATGACCCGTCATAGCAGAATTAATTGCAATATCTGCTGTTTCTTTGTCACGAATTTCACCAACCATAATAACATCTGGATCTTGACGAACAATTGACCTAAGACCTTTTGGAAAGGTTATCTCTTTTGCTGGATTAACCTGTATTTGTCTAACTCTTTCGATATTATATTCAACCGGATCTTCAATGGTCATAATATTAGTTTCCATTCTATTGATTCTTTGTAACGCTGCATAAAGAGTGGTGGTTTTTCCTGATCCAGTTGGTCCAACCACAACGATCATTCCATATGGTTTTTCAGCATTAACAATTAATCTTTTTAAATCAGCCTCTAAAAGCCCTAAATCATTTATTTCAAATCTCCTTCCTCTTTGCATTAAAATTCTCATCACGATATTTTCTCCATCGGTTGTGGGCATAACAGAAACACGAAGATCAATTGTTGCTCCTTGAGTTTCATATGCAAAACGACCATCTTGAGCAGCTGCTCTTTCATCGGTTCTTAATCTAGCAAGAATTTTTATACGAGAAACGATTCTAGTGTGAATTTCTTTAGGAAACTCTATTATTTTATAAAGAATTCCATCAATTCTATATCTTACAATTGTTATTTTTGCTAAAGGTTCAATATGTATATCAGATGAAAGAGTAGCATAACCATAATCAAGTATTAAGTCTACCAGTCTTACAATGTTTTCTTCGCTTTTATCAGGATATTTTTCTATTTCTTTTACTATTCTCAAAACTTCCCTAGGAATATCTCCTTTGTATCTTCTAAGGGCTTGATTAATATCAAAATCCGTAGCATAAAATAACTGTATTTCTTTTCCAGTCTTTTTTTCAAGTAATTTAAAAAAACTATAATTAGCAGGATTAGTTGTAGCAATTTTAATAATTTCACTATCTTCTTCAAATACAATTGCTTTTTGAGAATAAGCTACCTCTTCAGGAATATAACTTAATAATCGAGGAGTAATATCTTCTATAATAGCTCTTTTTAAATTAACAAAAAAATAGCCAGCAGAATCAGCAATTATTTTTCCTAAAACCTGGTCCTTTATCAGTCCTTTTTCTATCAACATTCTATCTAGGGGTTGTTTTTTTTCTTCTGCTTCGGTTTTAACCATATCAAAATCTATTTTTTGAATATGGCCTGATCCTACTAAAATTTTTTCTAATTTTTCTTCGGAAATCAACATAATTTTCAGACTGATTTATATAACTTTAGATATATCGTATCATACTCGCAAACTAAAAGTCAACAAATTTATCTATTTAGCCTTGTTATTTTTTATGCTATAATAAAATATATTTAATTTATAAAATACATACATGAAAAATGGATTTACTATTATTGAATTTTTAATTTATATTGTTATTCTTGCAATGGCTATTACAAGTATAAATTTAATATCAATAAATATTTTTCACGCAAGTGCAAGAACAAACACAATTCAAGAAGTGGCTCATAACGGAAGATTCGTAATGCATAAAATTAAAGAAGAAATAAAAAATTCTACTTCAATAATTTATCCGGAAACAGAAGGAGAAGAACTCAGACTCTTATCCAATGATTCTCTTGTTGTTTTTAAGGTTTCTGAAGATGAAAAAAGGTTCGTAGTAGAAAAAAACAATATTCCTATTTATTTAACTACCTCAAAAGTAAAAATTGATTCTGTTAAGTTTAAAATAATTTCTAGTGATTCCATTAAAGTTGAAATAAAAATATCACATAAAAACGATCAAAACCTGCCTGAACAGGAGTTTGAAAATCTTTTTATCAGCTCTTTTGTTTTAAATTAATTTTTATTGTGTGATTACTATTTCTTTTGCCTCTGGTGCTGTAGAAAAAATTCTAAATCGATTTTTTCCTATACGCTCTATCATATATTTATGATTAGAATCAGGCTCAATAGGAAAAGATCCTGAAATATTTATTTCTAATTGTTCTCTACAAACCTCTATTTCAATCGGCTTGTATTCTTCCTCGGGAATACAGTCTGGAAAAAATCCTTCGTGATCAACTGCGTAAGAATATATAGCTATCATTATTATTTGCATATGATTTTCTCTGGTGGCATTTCTTGCTTGTTTAAACATACTAAAAGGCTTGATTGCAAAAAGAACTCCGAGAATAAGCATAAAAAGAACAAAAGCAATAATAGTTAATTCAATTTTTTGACGATTTATTTGCATTGTTTTAATTTAAAAAATCAAGTAGTAAAAAATTGCTGCAGAAATTATTGCAACCAATATTATTACAACCGCAATAAATTTATTTCTATAATTTTTAAAATATACTTCTCTTTCTTTTATTTTTATTTCATCGGGTAATAAATTTATTCCATTTCTAAATGGATCTTTAGAAATTGCTCTTAGGGCAAGCCCTATAGAGTTAGCATAAAAAATAGCTCGATCATTCATCATTCCTCCTTTTCTTTTTATCTTTTTTAAAGGATCTCCAATTTCTATTTTAATATCATCTAATTTTTCTTTAAAATACTCTTTTATTCCGGGAAGAAGAGTTGTTCCACCTGTTAAAATTATTTTTTGAACTTCATTTTTTGTTTCTTGATTATAATACTTGATTGCTTTTTTTATTTCTTCTATAATTTTTTCTCCTGATTCTTCTAAAATACTTAAAAGAGAATTTTCTCCTTTTTGAAATCCTTTTATAATCATTGTTTTTTCAGCTTCTTCTTTTGAAATATCAAAATAATCAGCTATCTGAGAAATAAAATAATTACCTCCATAAGGAGATGCTGTAGAAATATCAATAAAACCTTTTTTGTTAAAAATATTAATACATGTAATTTGAGCACCAATATCAACAATTAAAGTGTCTTCTTCTATGTTTTGAAAATAATCTTCGTGTCCTTTTTTATTTTTTAAAGGTATATCAACCAATAATGATCTTCCGATTGAAGCAGCTTCGATGTCTAATGCTACTGGATCTATTCCAGAATTTTTAAGAATATAAACTTGTCCATCAACAATATCTTTCATTACTGCAACACAAAGAACCTTTATTTTCTGTGAATTTTCATCCCAAAAATCAATATAATTCCGATATAAATCATTTACTGGGATAGGAATTGTTTTTTGAATTTGTTCTTTTACTTTTTCAAAAAGATTATCTTTAGAATCAAATGCAAATGTTTGAATATAGGTTTTATATTCTGGAAGACTAGCAACAGCCCTTAGGACAGACCCTCTTCTTGGTTCAAATGGTTGAAAGCCAGCTTGGACGACAGCCTGATTAATAGCCTCCGATAAAGCTTTTTGATTTTTTATTATACCTGCCTGAATTGCTCCTTTTTCAATAATTGATCTACCATAAGCAAGAATTGATCCGCTTTTACTTAAATATAATAATTCAACAGAATGATCACTTATATCAATACCAATTATTGGACGATGAGAAAATATTTTTTTAAAAACACTAAAAAAGCTATTTCCTCGAAAACCCTTTTTCGCTTTTAACTTCGAAGGCATTTGTTTTTCTTCTCTTTTCTTTTCTTTTTCTTCTTCTTTGATTCGCTTTCTTACGCTTTTAATTCTTTCTGCTTCTTTTATTTCTTCTTTTTTTTGTATTTTTATAAGATAATTTTCAACCCTGTTATAAAAAGACGTTACTCCAAGAAATTTCAAAAAACCGCCTGATTCTTTTTGTGGCTCTGGTAACTGTTCTTTTATGTCAAGAAAAATTTCTTTGGCTTTTTCGATATCTCCTTTTTTATAAAAACCCGCAGCTTCTTCAAAACGAGCTTGCGTTATTTCGCTTTCTCCTTTTTGCGCTTCCTTTTTTTCTTTTTGTTTTTCTTCTTCTTCGTATTTCCTTTTAAGCTCCTCTCTTAAATTTTTTCTACGTATTTCTTTTTCAGAATCTTCGATGTTCTTTTTGTTTCCTTGATCGCTTTTTTCTTCTCTTTTTACTCCTTTTTTTTCAGCTTCTATTTTTTTAATCTTTTCTACTTCTTCTTCTATTATTTTTCTTCTTTTTTCAAGATCTTCTTCAGCCATAGTAACCACCTCATCCTTTTCTTTCAATTCTTCTGAATTTAAATCCTTGTCTTCAAACTGCTCGAGTTTTTTTATTAATTCTTCGAGTTTTTCCTTGCCTTTATCCATTTCTGAAACAATTACTATATTTTCTTTAACTGTTCTATCGTTTTTAATTAACTCCTCGTTTTTTTTCTTTATTTCCTCTTCCATTTCCCTTTGCGTCTCTCTTTGAAATAAAATTCTTTTGATCCTGTCTTGTTCATTTAATTGGTCTATTCGTTCTTTTTCACGAGCTTTAAGTTCTTCTTCTTTTATCTTAAGCTCTTCTTCTTGTTTTTGCTTAATATCTTTTTCTCTTTTTTTAAGCTCCTCCTCATATTTTCTTTTAAGATCCTCTTCTTGTTCTTTTAATTCTCTTTTTAAAGCTTGTATTTTTTCGCTCTTTAAAACGTCTTCCATCGCTTCTTTTCTCATTTCTGGAAAGTTTTTATTTAACTCTTTTTCTTTTTCGATTAAAGCTTCTCTTTCTTTTTTTAATTCTTCTTGCTGTTGTTTAAGTAGCTCTTCTCTTTGTATTTTTAATTCTTCTTCATGTTTTTTAACAAGTTCTCCTATCTTTATTTTTATTTCCGCTTCTCCTTTTAAAATTTTTGCTTTCTTTTCTAACTCATTGCCTGTATTTTGTATTTTATTTAAAAGACCTTCGATTGTATTAAGACATGTCAAATATTCTCCTTCTTGGAATTGTTTTTCAGCTCTATTATATATTATTTGAAACTTTTCTATTTTTCCTTTTTCTTGTTCTTTATTTTTCTTCTGACTTTTATAAAGAATTTGTTTTGCTTTTTTAATAAGAGGATTCAACACTCTTGTTTTTTCAAAAAAATCAGCCTTATTGCGTTCTTCTTCTATTTTTTTAAAAAAATCATCAAGAGAATCAATTGTTTTTTCATATTCCTTCTTTTCATAAAAAAGAGTAATTTTATCAAGCAATAACTTATATTCTATTATTTTTTCTTGCTTTTTTATCTCTTTTAAAAGTTCTTTTGCTTTTTCTGAAGTCGAACTACCACTTATAAGTCTTGATAAAAATCCTTGTTTTTTTTCAATCTTTTCGGATTGTTTAATAATTTCATTAAGAAAATTTTCGGCCATAGAAAAATTTCCCTGCTTATAACAAACAAATGCTTTTTTAAAAATAATTTGATTTTCTTTTTCTATGTCTTTTTTCTTTGGCTCTTTTTTAGATTCTTCTTTTGCAATCTTCTTTATTTCTAAAAATTTTTCGTTTAACTCTATTTCTTTTTCAATTAATTTATCTTTTTCTTTTTTAGAATCTTCTTGTTGTTTTTTAAATAATTCTTCTTTTTGGGTTTTTATTTTTTCTTCATATTTTTTAATAAATTCTTCTGTTTTTTTGTTTTTATTGTCTTCTTTTAATAAGACCTTCAAATCTTTAATTTTTATTGATTGAGACTTGTTAGTTATTTTATCAAAAGCAACGACAGTCAAAATCGCATTGGAATCAATATCGAATTTAACTTCAATCTTTGGTACACCCTTAGGGGCAGGATTAATGCCTTCTAAAATAAATTTTCCTAGAGACCTATTATCATTAGCCAAAGGACGTTCTCCTTGTAAAACATTAATCTCAATAGAAGTTTGATTGTCCTTTGCAGTAGAAAAAACTTGAGACCTAGAAGTAGGAATATTCGTATTTTTTTCAATTATCGGTGTACTCACTCCTTCATTGGTTTCAATTCCAAGAGAAAAAGGCAACGAACCCAAAAAATTGGTTTGTTTAATCTTTGAATTTTCTTTGTTGTTTGGAGTATTTTTTTTGATTGCTGTATCTAAATCTATACCCAATATCTTAACCATTTTTTTTACATTATTGTCTCTGTTTCTTTTTAGAATTATATCATATTTTTTATTTTTCAACAATTATAAAATAAAGAAAAAGCACTATTTTGTGCTTCTAATAATTATAGAACAGTATTTTTTAAAATATTTTTCTTTTATTGGGATTTTAATTTGTTTTTTTTGACTATTAATCAAGGCTTTTACGCTATAAAACAAAAAAATGTCTTGTAAGTCTTTTTTGTAATTAATTTTTTTAAATTCTTCTTCCGCCTCATTCAAAACTTCTTTTAATGATCCTTTTTTAATAAAAGAAATATTTTTACCCCCTGAAAAAGCGAGAACACTTTTAATTTTAATTTCAAAACTAATGAAGGTTTCTTTTTCAATGTTTTTAATTATTTGATCAATTTTTTCTGCTTTTTTTATGTGTTCTTCTTTTCTCTTTTCTAGCTCTTCAATAATGTTTTCAAGGAACTCCATCAAATCTCCTCTAATTATTAAATTAACATAAAAATGTTATTTTAACAAACCCATTTCTTCTCTAACGATTTTTCTATCATCCCAAGGAATTTTTCCTCCATTTTTTACACATATCCATGGTTCACACCCCTTACCAGTAATAACAACTACATCGCCTTGTTTTGCTAGAATTAATGCTTTTCTAATAGCTTCTCTTCTGTCTAAAATTTTAATAGCCCTTGAAGAACCAGAAGCAACCTCATTGATAATTTTCATTGGATCTTCATTATAAGGGTCTTCATTGGTAATAATAACAACATCTCCGTATTTTTCAGCAATACCGCCCAGTACTGATCTTTTCCATTTATCTCTTCCTCCTCCACAAGCGCCTAAAACACATATTAATTTTGCTTCTTTGGGTTTTAAAAAACTATAAACTTTCTCTAGAGCAACTGGAGTAAAAGCGTAATCAACAAAAACTTTAAAAGGCTCAGAAATAACTTCCTCCATTCTTCCTGGAATTTGTTCTACTTTTTTAATTGCATTTCTACATGTTTCCAAATTAATTCCTTCTGATAATCCAACAGCAATACCTGCCAAAAGATTATAAACATTAAAATCAAATAATAGTTTTGATTCAAACCTAATTCCATCAACATTAAAACTTGTTTCTTCGTAAGTAGCTACAATGTTTTCTCCTTTTATACTTGGATTACTTTCTATGCCATATGTAATTATGTTTTTTGCAGGAAAAGACAAAAAATAATCTTTATTCTTATCATCAAAATTAATAATATGAGTATTTTTAACTGTTTTAAATAATTCTCCTTTGGCTTTTTTATAATTATCAAAACCACCATGAGCTTCAATGTGTTCTGGGTTTAAATTAGTAATTAGAGCTGTTTTAAAATTAATAAACTTGTGCCTGTGCTGTTTTATTCCTTCTGAAGTAACCTCGATAATAACATAGTCACATTTCTCTTTAACTGCTTTTTTTAAAAAACTTTGTAAAACAAATCTTCCAGGCATTGTCATTTTTAATTTGTTTTCTTCTGTTTTTTCTCCTATTTTAAAAAAAATAGATGTGGAAGCAGCCACCTTATACCCCGCTTCTTCTAATATCTTTATCAAAATGCTGATTGTTGTTGACTTACCATTAGTTCCTGTAACACCTATAACTTTTGTTTTTTCAGAAGGAAAACCGTTTAAAAGCGCACCTAAAAATGAAACAAAAAAATGATAAAAACTTTTAATAAATCCTGGTATAATTTTTTTAATCATCTTCCTAAATATTTTAATGCTATTTTTATTTTTTCTTCTGTTTTTGTAATATCTTCTGGTATAATTGATATCGCTTGAATAATTTCCTCTTTTGAAAAACCTAAAGAAACTAAAGCATTATAAACCTCGTCTTTAGAAACTGGTTTTTTAGTTTCTTTTATTTTTCCTGAAATTTCTAAAAGAATTTTTAATAATTTTTTCTGCCCAACCCCTTTAACTGGTATTTCTCCTTTTTCTAAAGAATCTTTAAGTTTTTCCAAAGATCCTACTGAAGATAATATCATTGCTGTTTTAGGACCAATTCCCGAAACATGCTTTAGTGTTTTAAAAAGCTCTAATTCTTTTAAAGATAAAAATCCGTATAATTCAATAACCTTTTCTCCCAAAAAAAGGAATGTATAAAAATCTTTATCTTCTCCAATGTTTATTTTCTTTAAATTGTTTTCTGACAAAAAAACCTCAAAGCCCATGCCCTGTCTTTCTACT
>DFZB01000003.1:10376-12083 GCA_002382025.1 Patescibacteria group bacterium UBA4067
GCAAAAAAACAACTTAGACAAAGTTCAAAAAGAAAGAAAAAAAATGACATTAAGAAAAAGAAAGTAAAAGAGCTTTTAAAAAAAGTTACTGTTTTAATTAAAGAAGGAAAAAAAGAAGAGGTAGAAAAAATGATCCCTAATGTTTATAAAGCAATAGATAAGGCAACTAAAACAGGATTATTCAAAAAAAACAACGCCAGCAGAAAAAAGTCTAGTATTGCTAAAAAACTAAACATCAAAAATTAAAAAATCTAAAGCAGTTTCAGGGCTAATACGCCCTGTTTTAATATCTGTATCCAAGTAAACAATTTTGCTATATATTTCTTTTAATTTTTCTATTGAAAAATTTTTAGCTTGAGATATTGATTTTCTTAGAACAAAAGGGTTTAAACCTAAGCTGTTTGGATTTTCAACACCTTTAACGCTAATGATATTTCTAAATTGAAAAGCTATCATTGAAAAAATATATGGTGCTGAGTCTCCTTTTTTAAGATGATGACTAATTAATTCTACTGCTTTTTTCTTTTCTTTTCTTGCAATAGCATCTATGGTTTCAAAAATATTACTATCAAAAACTGGCGAAACCAACAACTCAACGTCTTTTTCTTTTATTGTTTTTGAAGAATAATTAATTAACTTTTCTATTTCTTTAGACATTTTCCATAAATCACTACCAACGAATTCTACTAACTTATCCATGGCTGTTAATTCAATTTCTTTCCCTTTTAGTCTTTCCTTTATCCACTTTTTAACTTGATCTACTCTTAAAAGATTAAAAACCTCTATTTTTGCTTTTTCTTTTAATAAACAAAACAATTTATCTTTAGAAGAAATATCTCCTTCCTCGACAAGAACAAGAATATTAGAAGATTCAAAAAATAAATGTGCTTTCTTTTCAAAATCTTCTTTAATTTTTGCATTAGAAAAAACATTAGACAAAACAAATAGTTTCTTTTCTTTAAACATAGATATGCTTGAAAAATCACTTTTAAGATCGTCAATATTAATTTCTTTAGCATCTAAAAATTTCAAATTAAAACCACTTTTATGCTTTTTTTTGTATTCTTCAACTATCTCGTTTAATTTTTCTTTCAATCTATATGTATCTTTACCATAAAAAAGTATAATCATTATTTTTGACAAAGAGGACAAAAAAACGTACTTCTTCCTCCTTGCTTTATTCTTTTAATTATTCCTCCGCATTTGCACCTTTCTTTTTCTTTTCCATAAACCCTAACTACTTGATGATATCCTCCTTTTTCCCCTGATGTTGTTCTAAAATCAGAGAAACTATCTCCTTTTAATTTAATTGATTGTTTTAGTATTTGTTTCATTGTTAAATATATTTTCTTTATTTCTTCTTTTTTTATTGTTTCTATTCTTCTTTGTGGATTAATTTTTGCTTGCCATAAAATATCACTAGCATAAATATTTCCAATCCCAACAATAAAGTGCTGGTCCATTAAAACCTGTTTTACAACTCCTTTCTTTTTTATAAACAGCTTTTCGAAGTCACTAAAACTAATTTCTAATGGTTCTGGGCCTAACAAATCTAATTCTTTTTCAATTTCTTCTTTTTTCTTCAATTCAATTTTAGCAAACTTTCTTAAATCAGACAAAGCCATCTCTAAATCATTATCTAAAAAGAAAATAACTCTTATTGATTGATTTGCTTTATCATTAATAAGCTTTTTGGATATCCACACA
>DFZB01000014.1 GCA_002382025.1 Patescibacteria group bacterium UBA4067
TTGAACTGGGGGTAGGGATTTTCTGTAGTTAATGGATTGTTTGGTTTTTACTGGGCTATTCCTCAGGAAAATTCTTGACTTTCAGCCCGAATGCTAAAGTTAACCCCCAGTTCAGGAATTATTTAACTGCATTATTTTATTAATGCAGTTTTTTTATCCTGTTACCTTTTTAACTTCTTCAAAACTAGTAATGCCATTTAGAATTTTAATAAAACCATCTTGTTTCATTGTAGTCATTCCTTTGTTAATTACAAATTTTTCTAACATTGAAGAAGACGGAGATGTAAGAATAAAATCTTCGGTTTCAGAATCAACAATTAAAGCTTCAAACAAACCAACTCTTCCTTTGTAGCCAGTATTATTACAGTTTTTACATCCTTTGGGAAAATGAATTTTTGTTTTTTCATTAAACTCAGGAATATCTATTGTTGGAGAAATATTATTTAGGGTTTTTTTAATTTCTTCATATAAATCTTTAGAAATATTTTTTGCTTCNNGCACACTTGGGGCATAATTTTCTAATTAATCTTTGAGCAACAATCATATTGATTGCTGGAGCAATATTTGCTGGTTTTTCTCCTAAAGCATTAAGTCTAGCAATTGTACCAGATGCATCATTGGTGTGTAGCGTGCTTAAAACTAAATGACCAGTTAGCGCAGCTTGTAAAGCAATGCTTGCTGTTTCAAGATCTCTTATCTCTCCTACTAAAATAACATCAGGGTCTTGTCTTACAATTGATCTTAGTCCTGAAGCAAAATCATATCCTTTTTTGGGATCAACTTGAGTTTGAGAAATACCAGAAAGATGATACTCTATCGGATCTTCAATGGTTATAATTTTAATTTCAGAGTTTTTTATTTTTTTTAAAAAAGCATAAAGGGTAGTGGTTTTACCAGAACCAGTGGGACCGGTAACAATAATCATACCATTCGGTTTTTTAGATTGTTCAATAAAAATTTCATATAAATCTTTTCTTAAACCAAGATCTTCTAAATTAATTAAACTTTTTGGGTTTAAAACTCTCATTACAATTGTTTCTCCGTATTCTGAGGGAAGAGTAGAGACCCTTATTTCTATTTGCTCTATTGGTTCTTTTTCTAGTATAATCGTAAATCTACCATCTTGTGGTTTTTTTTCTACATTAAGTTTCATTTGCGATAAAAGCTTGATTCTTGAGACAATTGATTTGTATTGAAAAGAATCAAAAGAACATACTTCTTGAAGAACGCCATCTATTCTTATTCTCAGTTTGCTTCCTTTTTCTTCTGCTTCAAAGTGCAAGTCAGAAGTATTGATTTCAATAGCACCTGCCATTATTGTTTTTAATATAATACTAGTGTCTTCAGTCAAAGATTTTTCTATTAGTTGAGCCAAAGAAAAAACATTCTTAAGATTTTCTTGGTTTTTGGTTAAAAAAACATTATCAATATTTATTTCACCAGTTATTTTTTCCATAATAATGAGATTAATTCTTTTTCTGCTAAAAAGATGTCTTGTTTTTTTGTTAAAAATATTCCACCTTTTTCTTTGTAAGAGCCACTGTATGTGTTTTTAATTTTACTAATTAAATCTTCTTTTTCAGAATAAAACACACCTTTAATTGAAGATGAAGAAGGTCTTCCTTCCCATAATAGCACGAAAGAAGGAATAGAGAAATAGTTTTTCATTTTTTCTAGAACAAAAGATATATCAGCTGAGGTGCAATTAGTTTTTTTAAATTCTTCTTCCGATAAAGAAGAAATATAGGTGTTTTCTTTTTCTAAAAATTTAAGATTAGAAAATGTTTTTCCTAAGAGAGAAAATTTTCTTTTTGTTTCTGGTTTAGAATAATTGAAATACAGTTTTCCGTTTTCTTGAATTAGCCACTTAATAATACTTAACGTCTTAGGTGTTTTTTTGTTAGTAAAAGATGATGTTATTCCCCATAATAAAAATCCAGCTGTTTTTTTATCAATTTCTTCATAAATATTTTTTAAAATAATAGCTATTTGTTCTGAAAGAGAAGATGTTTCTTCGATAATGTTTATTTCACCATAATTTTCATTTTGACTATTGTTGTCCATATTTATTATTGTGCAATTATAAATAGATTCAGTATTTTCTTCAAAATAACTTTCAAGCTCATTAAAAGATTTAATGTTAAAGGTGATAAGTAAATCAAAAACAGGGGGAAAAGAAAAAGAAGCGGGCCCTTCTTCAGATATTAATTTACAAGAAAAATTTTCTGGATTTAAATCTTCAATATTTTTTGGAATAAGATGAAGCTCTAAACCATCTTTGTTTTTTTGATAAGATATTTCTGAAATATCATTTTTTAAAGAAATTACAATTTTTTTCTTTTCACCATCTCCATTCAAAAGATCAATTAATTTTTCAGGGTTTTTTTCTTTAGGTAAAAATACATTATGGGCCTCTTTTAATGCAAAAAACATAGCTAAAGCACTTGCCATAATGTCTTTATCCGCATCATTATTTGTTATTATTACTATGTTTTTAGCACTTTCTATGCTGTTTTTTATTCTTTCAAAAGATTCCATGTTTTTTTTAAAACTACTGTATTTTAAGGCAAAAGTCAATTAAAGTTGTGTTTCCCTTTTAAATTAGATATAATCTAAAACAATGAAGATAATCTCCAATAATTTTTTAGAAACACAAAAAATAGGAAAGCAATTAGCTAAAAGCTTTTTGTCTTGTAAAAACAAAGAAGCAATTGTTATAAATTTAATAGGAAACCTAGGCTCAGGAAAGACAACTTTTGTTCAGGGATTTGCATCTGGACTAAGAATAAAAAAAAAGATATTAAGTCCAACTTTTGTTATTCTAAACAAATTTAAAACTAAAAATAGATATTTTTATCACATAGATTGTTATAGGTTGGAAAGTGTTAAAGAAATAAAAGATCTAGGATTTAAAGAAATAATCGAGAATCCCCAAAATATTATTTTAATAGAGTGGGGGAATAAAATAAAAAGAATATTACCTAAAAATACAGTTAAAATAAAATTCAATATTTTTAAAAAAGATAAAAGAATAATAAATTATGAAGAAAAAGATATTTGTAGTAATTGATGGAAACTCAGTGATTCATCGAGCTTTTCATGCTTTGCCACCATTAAAAAATAAAAAAGGAGAAGTGGTTAATGCTGTTTATGGTTTTTTATTAGTTCTATTAAAAATCATTAAAGAATTCGACCCCCAGTATTTAGGGGTTTGTTTTGATTTACCAGAACCAACGTTTAGAAAAAAAGCTTATGCAGATTATAAAGCTAAAAGAAAAAAAGCCCCTCAAGAACTTTATGATCAAATTCCAATGATTAAATATTTTTTAAAATTATTTAATATTTCTATTTGTGAAAAATCAGGGTTTGAGGGAGATGATATTATAGGAACATTGGTTAACTCTTTTTCTGGTGTAGACAGTATTATTGTTTCCGGAGATTTAGACACGTTGCAGTTGGTTAATAAAAAAACAAAAGTATATTTTTTAAATAAAGGAGTCAAAGAAGCCTTTTTTTATGATGAAGAAATGGTCAAAAAAAGATATAATGGTTTAGAAAAAGAACATTTAATTGATTATAAGGCACTAAGGGGTGATATGTCTGATAATATTCCTGGTGTAAAGGGAATTGGAGAAAAAACAGCAATAGATTTAATAAAAAGATTTAAAAGCATTGAAAATCTTTATAATCACATTAATAGTCCTGAAATAACAGAAAACATAAGAAAAAAGCTTTTAGAAGGAAAAGAAAGTGCTTTTTTAAGCAAAGAATTGTCTGAAATCAAAAAAGATGTTTTAATTGATGCTTGTTTAAACAACTATGAATGGGAAAATTACGATAAAGAAAAAATAAGAAACCTAATGGAAGAGTACGGATTTAAAAGTTTGGTCAAAAGAATACCAGGATTTGAAGGGTTTGGTGAAAATTTAAAATTATGGTAAAATAATTATATGGAAACCATTAATCAAGAAATTGAAAAAAGGGAAGACGAATTAAGAAAAATTAGACTAGCCTTTTTAAACATTTTAGAAGACACTCAAGAGGCTAAAAATCTAGCTGTAGAAGAGAGAAACAAAACAATGGCTGTTATTAATAATTTTACAGATGGTCTTTTGGTTATTGATAAAGAAAATAAGGTTGAATTAATGAGTCCAGCAATAAAGAATTTATTTAAAGAAAAAGAGGACAATATTTTAGGTAAAAACATTTTTAAAATTAATTCAAAAAAAATAGACCTCAAGCCTTTAAAAGAAATATTAAAGCAAAAAAAAGAAATTTTTAGAAAAGAAGCTGAGCTTGAAAATGGTATTTTTTGGGAAATTAGCACTTCTCGTTTTGATTTTGGAGAAAAAAAAGGAATGCTTATTGTTTTGCATGATGTATCAAGAGACAGATTAGTTGAAAAAATGAAAACTGAGTTTGTTTCTATCGCTGCTCATCAGCTAAGAACTCCTTTATCAGCAATAAAATGGTCATTAAAAATGATTTTAGATGGGGATGTTGGAAATATTAATAAGGATCAAAAAGAATTATTAGAAAAAACATATTCAAGCAATGAAAGAATGATAGGATTAATTAATGATTTGCTTAATGTAACAAGAATTGAAGAGGGAAGATTTCTTTATAAGCCAGAAAAAATGCAAATTGAAGGAATAATAGTTAATGTGGTTCAAGAGTGTGAAGAAATTATCAAAATGAAAAAAGTTAATGTTAAATTTGAAAAGTCTAAAAAAATGCTTCCTCCTGTAATAATTGATGAAGAAAAAATGAGCTTAGCTGTTCAAAATCTTTTAGACAACTCTTTAAAATATACCCCAGAAAAAGGATCAATTGTTATTTCTTTAGAGCAAAAAAAGGATGACATTGTTTTTAAAATTAAAGATACGGGGGTAGGAATTCCTGTTGATCAGCACGAGAGAATATTTATTAAATTTTTCAGAGGAAGCAATGTTATAAAATTGGAAACCGAGGGTTCTGGATTGGGATTGTATACAACCAAAAACATAATAGAATCCCATCAAGGAAAAATATGGTTTGAATCAGAAGAAGGAAAAGGAACAACTTTTTATTTTTCAATTCCTTATAAAGTATAGACAATATTTAAAATTTGATATAAAATTATATTATGACCAAGAAAGTTTTAATTATAGAGGATGATAAATTTTTAAGGGAACTTTTAGGTAAAAAGCTTTCTAGTTTAGGCTATAATGTTGTTTTGGCTGTTGATGGAGAAGAAGGCCTAGAAAAGATTAAATCGGAAAAGCCAAACATTGTTTTATTAGACTTAATTCTACCGGGGATAAATGGATTTGAGGTTTTAGAAAAATCTAAAAAAGACCCTACTATTAATGAAATTCCAATAATAATTCTTTCTAATTTAGGTCAAAGTGAGGACATTGAAAGAGGACTAAAATTAGGAGCAAAAGATTTTCTAGTTAAGGCTCATTTTACCCCTCAAGAAATAGTAAATAAATTACAAGCAGTTTTAAATTAAATGCCCGAGCTTCCAGAAGTAGAAACAATTGTTAGAGAGCTAGAAAAGAAAGTCCAAGGAAGGACTTTTCTTAATGTTTGGACTGATTCTAAAAAAATATTTAAAAATATTATTTTTGAAGATTTTGTTAAAAACATTAAAGGTAGAAAAATCAAAAAAATAAGAAGAAGAGGCAAGAATATTTTATTTGAGCTATCAAATAATTTAATTTTATTGATTCATCAAAAAATAACAGGACATCTTCTTTTAGGAAAATGGGAAAAGAAAAACAATGTGTGGATATCCAAAAAGCTTATT